>CALZHS010000018.1 GCA_945787265.1 uncultured Gammaproteobacteria bacterium
CTTGCGCAGCAAAACAATGACAACAACCTTGCCAAAATCAGCACGGTTGGCTTCAAGGCAACCCTGGACCACTTCGAATCGAACCCGGTTTCCGGCCCCGGTCATCTCGATCGGGTATATGTCAGCGACGAGGACAGTGGTGTCAATTTCTCCCCAGGTGCTGTCAATAATACCGGTCGCAATCTCGATCTTGCGATTGACGGTGACGGCTGGTTAGCGGTGCAGGAGGACGATGCCAGTACCGGCTATTCGCGGCGGGGTGATTTCAGAATTGATCCGACCGGGCTGTTGATCAATGGTGCCAACCAGATCGTGCTTGGTGGCGGTGGTCCGATTACTATCCCGCAATTTGAGAGTCTCGTCATCGGTCGTGACGGCACCATCAGTATTCGTGCCGCTGGGCAGTCCGCCAATACCCTGGTGGGCGTGGATCGAATTCGCCTGGTCAATCCGCCCAGGGATCAAATCTACCGTGGCGAGGATGGCCTGTTTCGTGTCCTGGGTGGTGTCGAGGTTGAAGCCGACGCATCGATCTCGGTAACCTCTGGCGCGCTCGAAAGCAGCAACGTCAACGCGGTGGATGCCATGGTGCGCATGATCGACTATGCGCGTTACTACGAGCAGCAGGTCAAACTGATGAAACTGGCCAGTGAAAATGATGCTGCCAGCGCGAGCTTGATGCGAATGTCTTCCTAGCGTGGCAGAATAAGCGGGTACTGACTGCCGGGACCCGTTTTTGAACGACATAGATAGCGCACGCCGGGATTACCTCGCGTTACGCGAGCATGCCAACAGTGCTCAACTGGCAACCCTGGACAGTGACCGGGCTCCCGAATCGAGCTACGCCCCCTGCGTTACATACGAAGGAAGTTACTATCTCTTCCTCAGTCGGCTCGCGAGCCATACCGACAATCTGATGCGCAACCCTGAAATTGGCCTGATGCTGCTTGAAGATGAAGCCGGGGCCGCGAATCCGTTCGCGCGAAAACGCATTAACCTGCAGGGAAGGGCAGAGCCCGTTGCCCGGGATAGCGCACAATTCAGGATCGTGCTCGACCTGTTTCACCATCGCTTTGGCAAGGTGATGGAAATTATCGAACCACTCCCCGATTTTCAGTTGTTTTGCGTGCATCCTGAGACCGGTCGATTTGTGCGTGGCTTTGGCCAGGCCTATCAGCTGGAGGGCGACAGGCTGGACCGGTTGACTCACGTTGACCCGGGGCAATCAAGTGAAGACGTTTAATAATACTGGTTTCGATGAGCGCAAAAGAACCTATCTTAACCAGGAAGGTGCCGAACGTCCGCTGAAGAGCCCGATCCCGCACGCTACGCTGGTCAGCGCACGCCAATATCGGCTGGCACGAATCCGCGAACAGTTACAGAATTTCGATTACGCGGCGTTACTGCTGTATGACCCGGTTAATATTCGCTACGCCCTCGATGTCCGCAACATGCAGGTCTGGTGTGCGCATAGCGCCATGCGCTATGCACTTATTTTTGCCGATGGACCGGCGATTATGTTCGAGTTCGATGGCTGCCATCACCTGTGTGACGGTTACGAGGGTATCGACGAGGTCCGCAGTTCGGTTCCGTGGATATTCATGGAAGTTGGCGACCGTGTCCCGCAGCAGGTCGCTAGCTGGGGTCGGGAGATCGCAGAATTAATGCGTAGCCACGGTGCTGGTAACCGGCGCCTCGCAGTTGACAAGCTTGAACCACTGGGGCTTAAAGAGCTTGAAGCCCATGGCCTCGAAATCGTTGATGGACAGGAGTTGACCGAGCGCGCCCGCGCGATCAAAAGCGAGGATGAACTGACCCTGATGCGATGGACGATTCGCGTTTGCGAGGCCGGCATGGCGCGTATCTATGAAAACTCGGTTGCGGGGCGCAGTGAGCAGGAACTGTGGGCTGAATTACACTACGAAAACGCGCGTTCCGGTGGAGAATGGCTCGAGACCCGTTTACTAACCTGCGGTGCGCGCACCAATCCCTGGTACCAGGAGTGTTCTGACTATGTCTGCCGGCAAGGGGAAATGATTTCCTTTGATACGGACATGATCGGGCCATACGGTTACTGTGCGGACCTGTCGCGTTCCTGGACCTGTGGCTATACCCCGATGACGTCAAAACAGGCCGAACTCTACGCGGCCGCGGTGGAACAGATAAATCACAACCTGGAAATTATCGAGTGCGGGATGAGTTTTCGAGAATTCAACGCGAAGTCCTGGCGGATTCCGGAACGTTTCCAACCCTATCGTTATTCGCTGGCGGCGCACGGCGTCGGCATGGCGGATGAATGGCCGGTCATCCCGCTGCATCCCGATTTTGAATCCGCCTGTGAAGGACGATTTGAAGAAAACATGGTGCTGTGCGTGGAAAGCCTGATTGGAGAAAAGGGTAGCGAGTCAATCAAGCTCGAGGTCCAGGTCGTGGTCAGGGACAGGACGGTCGAGCGACTCGACAGCTTTCCGTTCGAGGAGATCTAGGTCTCGCGTCAAAACAGTTGCAGCCGGACCCAGCACTTCTGAAACCTGGAAATCACTCGACATCACCCGGAAACATTCGCATCCACCCGTGATCAGGGCGTCGTTATGATTTTGTTTACCCGTTTACTTTAGCGGGGTAGCCCAAAAATTAAGCGCGCTAAAATTTATACAAATTTCGGTAGAAACTTTGAAATGGCTGTGGTTTACTACGGCCAGTAAATATCAGTGGCCTTGGTGCTCCCGTGTTGAAAATTCGACACTGGATGGTCGACAGATCAAGGCAAAGCAACTGGAGGAGATAGCTGCCATATAAAAATAAAAGCGGCAGCGAGGACGAGAAAGGCGCCCATAGGCGCCTTTTTTTTGGGCGTCTGCAAATAGGCTTATGCGCCGGGGTAGCAGCTGCCCGGGCCGACTATGATCCATTTACGCTGGTTGACGTATCAACCACGATAGATAGTATTAATTCCGAATCCGAGGAACTGTCGGTTATGTTGAAAACGCAGCCATCCATGGACGACCGCATTGTCCAGCTTGTTGATAAAGTTTTTGGGCGCCTGGATTCCCGTGTGTCGGGACAGACTAATCCCGGGCCATTACAGAAATTTTCCGCCCACCTGCAGTAATTGCCGTAACAGATTCCGGAGCCCAGATAGCTCGCATCATATGCCTGAGATAAGTGAAAACGATCGCGCCATAGTGCGCTGGTTACAGGTTTGTCTGGTGTTGATTTTTACTATGATAATTCTGGGTGGCGTCACGCGCCTCACCGGCTCGGGACTGTCCATGGTGACCTGGCATCCGACCGGCATGCTGCCTCCGCTAAACACGCAGCAGTGGCTTGCCGAATTCAAGCTCTATCAGCAGTTTCCCGAGTTCCAGAAAATCAATAGCGACATGACACTTGAGGGCTTTAAGTCGATCTACTGGTTCGAATACTCGCATCGGATGCTGGGGCGTTTAATCGGCCTGGTATTCCTGCTGCCGTTTGTTTACTTCTGCTTACGCAAGATGATTAAACCGGGGCTGACGCCCCGGCTGCTGGTAATGTTTGTGCTCGGCGGATTGCAGGGTTTGCTGGGCTGGTACATGGTTCAAAGTGGACTGGTCAGTAATCCGCATGTCAGCCAGTACCGATTAAGCGCACATTTACTCAGTGCGATCCTGATTTACGGATTCATCCTGTGGACGATATTCGATCTGGCGATGCCTGGCAGCTATCGACGAGTGGCCGAGTCGAGCGTTACCGGTTGGCGCAGGCTGTCGCTGGGATTAGCCATCCTGGTGCTGGTGACCATCGTCTCCGGTGGTTTTGTTGCGGGACTCGATGCCGGATTGATTTTCAATACTTTCCCGCTGATGGGAGGCAGTTTGATACCCGAAGGCATCGGCGCTTTATCGCCGTGGTACCTGAACCCACTGGAGAATATGGTGACGGTGCAGTTCAACCATCGCTGGCTGGCCGTTACCACCGGAATAATACTGATTGTCTGGTATATCAAGGGACGCTCGCACTTCGAGGAAACCAGGCTACAGCGCAGTTTTAAACTCGTGGGTATGATGGTTATCCTGCAGCTGATACTCGGCATCACCACCCTGGTAATGCAGGTGCCGGTATGGCTGGGTGCCTTACACCAGGCAGGTGCCCTGCTGTTATTCAGCGCATTGCTTTTCAACATACATGCACTCAGCCGGGTGTAGTTAGCGCAAGCTGCGGTTATAATTATCGGCTTTTAGTCGATCGAGACTGGATTCCGATGAGCATTACCAGGATTGGACATGGTTATGACGTGCACGCTTTTGTCGATGGTAACGGCTTTACGCTGGGCGGCATGTTCATATCCTGCGACAAGGCAATCGTCGCCCATTCAGATGGTGATGCGCTTATTCACGCGCTCTGCGACGCCTTGCTCGGTGCCCTCGGACGCGGAGATATCGGCCGGATGTTTCCCGACACCGATGCGCGCAATGAAAACCGCGATAGCCGTGAATTTCTGCGCGAAGTAAAACGGCTGATAGAAACGGATGGCTTTCAACTGGGTAATGCGGATATCACCATCATCGCACAGGCACCAAGAATGGCACCCCACATCGGCGCAATGACGGCGGTGCTTGCCGAGGACCTGGGTACTCCAGCCGCGGCAATCAATATCAAGGCAACCACGACCGAGCGGCTCGGCTTTATTGGACGTGAAGAAGGCATCGCCGTTGCCGCAGTGGTAATCCTGGAGTCCGATTAGTGACCCTGGGGCCAGTCATGCTCGATGTCGCCGGCTGCGAACTCGAAGCGGACGATCGTAAACGTCTGCTTGATCCCCAGGTCGGTGGTGTGATCCTGTTTGGCCGTAATTATCGAAACCCTGAGCAACTTGCCGCGCTGTGTGCGGAAATTCATGCGCTCAGGGATCCGCGGCTGGTGGTGGCAGTCGACCATGAGGGTGGTCGGGTGCAGCGTTTTCGCGACGGTTTCCAGGCGATCCCGGCTATGGGCCTGCTGGGCGATCTTTACGACGAGGATGCCGAGCAGGCGCTGCGCCTGGCCGAGAAGTTTGCCTGGGTGATGGCTGCCGAGCTGCTCTTTTACGGTGTTGATCTGAGCTTCGCGCCGGTGCTGGATATCGCCAATCCGGTCAGCAGTGTGATCGGTGATCGCGCGTTTCATCGGGATCCGGAGACCGTCTCACACCTGGCCAATGCCTGGGTGCGAGGCATGCGCAGGGCGGGCATGGAAGCGGTGGGCAAGCACTTTCCGGGCCATGGATCGGTCAAGGGAGATTCGCACCACGTGATGCCGTTCGATCGACGCAGCATCAGTGAAATCGAAGCGCTAGACCTGGTACCATTTCGACGGGTTATCGCGACTCATTTGGCCGGTATCATGATGGCGCATGTCATTTATGAAAGGGTTGATCAGAATGCCGCGGGTTACTCGCGTTACTGGATCGAGACGATCCTGCGCGGGCAGCTGCAATTCGAAGGCACTGTATTCAGCGACGATTTAAGCATGAGCGGAGCCGAGGCGGTTGGCGGATATCCGCAACGTGCGGAACACGCGCTTGCCGCTGGCTGCGACATCCTGCTGGTTTGCAATAATACCGAGGGCGCAGATGAAGTGCTCAAATCATTACAGGGTTATTCCAATCCCACGTCACAGCTGCGCATGATACGCTTGCACGGACAGGCGACCAGTAAAGACCTGTTCAACACTCGAGACTGGCAAAATGCATGTGAAGAATTGCATAGTTTTAATCATCGGCTGGGGCTGGCCGAAAGCGGGGACTTGTTTGAATGATGTTTAATCTGGACGAATGGTTAGCCGGCATCGACCGCGAATGGATATGGGTGGTGAAGGTATTCATTGTTGTATTGATTACCGCATTCGCCAGTTTTTTTGCCAAGCGATTGCTTGCCAGAGTGCATCGAAAGCTACACCAAACCCCAACGCGCTGGGATGACATCATATTTGGCGCGATGATGCGTCCGGTTACCTGGATTGTCTGGTTGGTTGGCCTGGATATCGCGGTCGATATTATCTATGCCGAAACCCAGGGCACGATTTTCACTTATTCCGATTCGATACGTGATGTCGGGGTACTGGTGTGTATCGCCTGGTTTGTACTCGGGATTATCCGCGGTGCAGAACAGGAATTCGGCCGGGAATCGGACAAGATCGACAAGCATACAGTTGTAGCAATAAGCAAACTGGTGCGCCTCGCGGTTATTGTCACTGCGGCGCTGGTGATATTGCAGACGCTCGGATTCAGCGTTTCCGGTGTACTGGCGATGGGTGGCATCGGTGGCCTCGCGGTCGGTTTCGCAGCCAAGGATCTGTTGGCTAATTTTTTCGGCGGGCTAGTTGTCTACTTTGATCGGCCGTTTGTTATTGGTGACTGGATCCGCTCGCCCGATCGCAATATCGAGGGCACCGTGGAGAACATCGGCTGGCGGGTCACGATGATTCGTGATTTTCAATCCAGACCGCTGTATGTACCAAACTCTGTATTTACCACGATCATTGTTGAAAATCCCTCGCGCATGGCAAATCGTCGCATTTACGAGACCATCGGCCTGCGTTATTCAGACCTGACCAGCATGGACAAGGTGGTGGCCGAGGTGGAGGCCATGCTGAGGTCGCACGACGAGATCGATCCCGATAAGACCCTGATGGTGAACTTCAACGAATTTGCAGATTCGTCGGTCGACTTTTTCATCTACTGCTTTACCAGGACCACGCTGTGGGTAAAATTTCACCAGGTTAAACAGGACGTGATGTTGCGCATTGCCGATATTATCGAAGCCAACGACGCCGAGATTGCATTTCCGACGTCGACAATCCATATTGGCGAACCCATCGAGATTGATAAGTCCTGACATGAATGTTGACAGAGCCCAACAGGTCCACCAGACGGCCGAATTATTGTACGACGAGGAAACGGTCGAGCAGGCGATCGGTGAACTTGCGCTCAAGGTTGAAGCAGTCAACAACCAGGATTTCCCGCTGGTGCTGTGAGTTATGAATGGCGGGCTGTATTTGACCGGGCAGTTGCTACGTTACTGGAACTTTCCGTTAACGCTCGATTACGTGCATGCCACGCGTTATCGTCTCAAAACGCTCGGTAAAGATGTATTGTGGAAGGCCTACCCCCAAAACGAGATTAAAGATCGCAACGTGATTATCGTCGATGATATCTACGACCAGGGTTACACGCTCGAAGAAGTCAAGTCCTACTGTCTCAAGCACGGCGCGCGCAAGTGCAGCAGCGTTTTCCTGATCGGGAAGACGCACGAACGCAACAGGGCGGATGCCTTGCCGGACTATGTCGGGCTCGAATGCGGGGACTGCTATGTCTACGGCGTTGGCATGGATCTTAACGGTCACTTTCGTAATCTTTCGAGCATTTATGCCCTGCCAGCAAAGGTTGACTGATGTTTGCGATCATCGGCGGTAGCGGTCTTTATTCACTGGGTGAAGACTTCGGTCTCGAAGAGCAGGCATCAAGACGCACCCCCTACGGTGATACTTCGGCGGATGTTCTACAGGGTCGCTGGCAATCTATACCGGTCGTTTTCCTGCCACGCCATGGCCCCGGGCATCGCGTGCCGCCACACCGTGTCAACTATCGCGCAAATATCTGGGCACTGAAGCAGGTCGGCGTCTCCAGGATTATTTCGGTCAACGCAGTTGGTGGAATAACGGACGAGATGAAACCCGGAACCCTGGTGGTTCCGGACCAGCTGATCGACTACAGTTCAGGGCGTGAATATACATTCTTTGACGGCGACGACGGGAAAGTTATACACGTTGATTTTAGTTGGCCCTACAGTGCCGAGTTGCGCGGGGTGCTGACCGAGGTCGGCTTGCAAAAGGGTCAGCCACTGGTTGCATCAGGAACCTATGGCTGCACTAATGGTCCGCGTCTCGAAAGTGCTGCTGAAATAAAACGCATGCGCAACGATGGTTGTAATCTGGTCGGCATGACGGGCATGCCGGAAACGGCGTTGGCGCGCGAACTCGAGATTGAATATGCCTGTCTTGCGCTAGTTGTTAACTGGGCCGCGGGAGTCGAGGACGAGCCCATCAGCATGCAGGATATTATGGTTAACATGGAGCGGGGCATGCAGCAGGTGAAATCATTGTTGCTCGATGCAGCAAGGTTGCTACAGCAATGAACTATTGTAGCCAGTGCGGTCAGCCCGTGACCCTGAAGATTCCGGTCGACGATAATCGCGAGCGCTTTGTTTGCGATCACTGCGGCTACGTGCATTACCAGAACCCGAATAATGTTTGCGGTGCACTGCTGACGCTCGATGATAAAATATTGCTTTGCAAGCGAGCCATCGAACCGCGCTACGGATTGTGGACCTTACCCGCGGGTTTCATGGAAAACAATGAAACCGTGGCTGAAGCCGCGGCTCGTGAGGCTATGGAAGAAGCGAATGCGCAAGCCGGTCCGCTGACGCTGTTCGGTATTTTCAGCATGCCTTATATTTCCCAGGTTTACTTGATGTTTCATGGCGAACTTGCCAGCAAAGAGATTTCAGCCGGGCCGGAGAGCATCGATGTCGGGATGTTTACCCGTGAGCAGATTCCCTGGGATGAACTGGCTTTTCCGGTTATAACCCATAGCCTCGAACTGTTTTTTGAGCACGGCACGGACAAAGTCCATCACGCCTGGTTTAGTCGAGGTCCGGACCGCACTGTCGAGCTGCATTCCATCGACTAGGCCTGGAAAGTTTGCACTGCTAATCGCGATATTAAAGTTCCGCAATGCTGCGGCGGGTCATATATCGTGAGAATCCTTGTCCAGGTGCCCGTCCGGGTCCTGGACAAGCGAGATATCGGTGAATTCAGAAACAACCGACTGATTGCGCCCGTTATTTTTTGCTTCGTAAAGCGCGACGTCGGAGCGCTTGATCAGTTCGCCAATGCTTTCTCCCTTCACGATCGCCGCACATCCGAGGCTCGCCGTGATCTGCCCGGCGGTCTCGAAGCTGGTGCTTGCAACAAGCTTTCTTATGGTCTCGGCGATCGGCAGCAGATCCTCCTCTTCGATCGTGGTACAGCAAATCAGGAACTCTTCGCCACCCCAGCGTGCGACGAAATCGCTGGTGCGTATCGCATTTTCAAAAATGTTAGCCAGCTGTTTCAATACCTTGTCACCGGTATCGTGACCATAGTTATCGTTGATATTCTTGAAATGATCGACATCCAGCATGATGATTCCGAAACGTTGATCGTGACGTTCAAACCGGGCGAATTCCTTGCGCAGAATCTGGTTCATGCAGCTGCGATTCGCGAGCCCGGTCAAGCTGTCGGTTAACGCCATGCGCGTTAATTCGTTGTTATCTTCCAGCAGCTCCTTCTGTGTATCGAGCAACGATTCGGTGCGTTCATAAATTTTCTGTTCCAGGTAATCGTTCATATTCTGCAGTTGACCCGATAGCTTGCGACCGTACCAGATTGCGATGCAGGTTACGGTCACGCTGACCAGCACTGCAATGATCGAAAATATAACGATCTGGGTGCGGCTTTTATCAGTATCACTGCTGGCCATAAGCAGCGCTTTTTGTACATCCATGCGTTGCGCCTGGGTCAGCTCCGACAGGTGTGAGAGTAAAGGCGCCGTTTTGGGTAGCACCTCCTGTAGCAGGATCTTGCTGGCCTCGTCACGGCTGCCGTTCAGAAACAGCACCGATACCTGTCGATTCAAGTCGTTGATGTCACGATCAAGGCGGTCGATCGCATCCATGATTTCGCGCTCGCGCGGTGCCAGCAAAGGTAACAACCGGATTCGGGTTTCTGTATAGGCGCCTTCCAGGCGATTGAAATTTGGCCACGACTCGGCCTCGATAAATTCTTCGTCGTGCAGCAGCATCGATTGCATGAAACGGGTGCGGTTCTGGATGATCGTCGACAGCTCGTTGATCAGGTTTATCTTCTCGAGCTGCTGTGAAACTTGCTGATTTACGTTGCCATTACTGTCGCTGGTTGCGTAGAACGCGATAAAGGCCAGCGTCACCATCATCAGGATGACGATTGCAAAGCCGTAGACGAGTAAACGTGTTGGGTGATGCATATACCGGGTTTCAAGCCTTGAAACTGCTGTGCTCTGTCCTTACCTGCCAGTCTCACATGACGTTAATTATAGAATAGATGCGCAAATCTTTTGCTGTACCTCGTCGATATTGCGATAAACCACACCGTGGATATCGCTGTCGAGCGTAACCAGGGTCTTGTTTTCCGCGATAATCAGTTTATCAAGGGTTTTGACGCTGGAAGGGGCTACGACTGGATCTTTATCTCCCTGGTACAGGTAGACATCTGCATTGATCGTGAGGCTATTTGTAGTTAAATGGTCGATAAATCGCTGTAATTGATACAGCGCCCTGACCGGGATGTGCTGGTAATTAACTTCCGGATTCTCGGGTTCGTTCGGGGTAAAAGGTACCAGGCCTTCCGAACTGACCCAGCTCACAAGTCGATTGGCATGATGCACCAGGGGAACAAAAACCATGTTTTTGTTCCTGAATTGAACCGGTGCGTTAACGCTGGTTACCGATTTAATGCGGACGTTCGGATTACTGGCGGCATGATTCAGGGCCAGCAGGCCGCCCGTCGAAAAGCCGACGATATGTACCGACTGGCTGTAAGCCTTCAAAATATCGTAGCCACGTTCCACCGACGCGGCCCACTCGTGCCAGTTACGGTTGCGCAAATCCCAGGGTGATGTGCCATGCCCCTTGAGTCGAACGCCCAGTACGTGGTGCCCGGCTGTATGCAGACGCTCACCCAGGCTTCTCAATTCAGCCGGGCCCGACAGGAAACCGTGAATCAGGAGTACCGCCGAAGCTGATTTATCCTTCGATTTGAGGAAGTACCAGTTGGCATCTGCAGTTTGTGTCTGCTGCGAGTTAATCGCCTCGTAACGTGGGCGTTGAAACTTTTCACGATCCCACTCGAAGGCCAGAAGCTGGTCGTTAAATCGATAATCAGCGAGTGCGCGTGCATTGATTTTTTCGGCCTGTTGCATCGCGTTTTCAATGATGCGGGTGATTTTCGCCAATGGTGTGACTTCATTCGCGTAGACGGTAATCAAATTTTCGGTACGAATGTCGTCGACGTGGAAATCTTCAATCAGTTTTGGATCGATCACGTAACTGCCCTTATCCACGTGCAGCAGCTTCATGCTTGTTGTCGTTTTGAGAAATTGATCGAGCCGACTGCTGCCCCGGTTGATAATGGCGTCGTACTCTTCCGGATTGCCGACCGCAGTCGATTTCAGTCAGGCCCTGCTGAAACAGCCTGGTAATAATCAGTGACGCGATATGGCTGAGATTGACGGTAACTGCCTCGTACATGGAACGCATGTAATCATCGCGCACATGGTTGGACTTCACCCTCATGCCGATCGCGTGGATGCGCCCACCCCAATGGCCGGCGCCCGGTTTGAGCGCGAATAATTCGTTCAGGGAATCAAACCGATGAACGACGTTAGGCAGCAGTCTCTTTTCCCACCACTTCCAGTAATCACCGGCGATGATTGGCCGCGAAAACCGGATATCCATGTCGGTTTCCTTGAATAACAGGTTACCCTCGATGATCAATTCCTCGGCAAAGCGCTTGTTGATTCCCCGGTTAAACAGGCGCGCCGCCTGGTGCAGTATGTTGTCACTCACGCGGATCGGGTAAAAGGTGATGTGACTGGGGACGATGACCGTGGGTTTAACCGCCCTCCGCATCAGGTCTTCGACGTTATCAAACTCCATTTGCTCGGCCCAGCGCTCTACGCGGTCATACTTTCCGGCCGAGAAGTCATGTAACAAGGCCGTTTTAAACGTATCCACCGCAAGCGCAATCACTGCCGACCCGCGGTGGTGCTTGCGACGTTCGTTGGCGGTACGCGAGAAAATACTGTACTCGCCTTTCTGATCGACGACGCGTTTATCCTTGACCATGCCTCCTTCCGGAAACACGACCAGCTTGCGGCCGTGCAAGATTTCGCGTGCCAGGAAGGGAAACAGGTTTGGCAGGTCGTTCGGAACAACGCCGATGGAGTAAAGGAACTGGCTAAATCGCTCGTCGCCTTTAAAAAACTCCGCGGCGGCGACGGACCTGCAGTAGGCACCCGTGGCCTCGTTGATCAGGTATTGTGGAATGAAGGTTTCGAA
>CALZHS010000019.1 GCA_945787265.1 uncultured Gammaproteobacteria bacterium
ACCCACGCGCACCAGTTGCGTCAGGGCTATTCCAACCATGACCTCGGCATGCGCCTGGGCAATGATAGCCGGCTGGGTGACCGGGCTCATCGCGCCACCCATGATAAAGGGTGAAATAACGTTGCCCTGGTTAGCCGCCGCGTAGGTGCGCAACGCCCCGGTCATCGTATTGTCGTACACCAGGGGCGAATTCACGTTGATATTGCCCTGGATAACGAGGTTTTCCTGCATGAACGCTTTGCCAAATACGATTTCTGCCATGGCCAGCGAGTCAGCGGCGCGCTCGGGTGCCGTCACCGAGCCCATGAAGGGCTTGTCAGAATAGCGCAGATGCGCATAAACCATGTCGAGGTGGCGCTTGTTGACCGCGATATCGACCGGTTCGCAAATGGTCCCGCTTTGATGGTGTAACCAGGGCGACAGGTAGGTCAGTTTGATGAAATTCTGAAAATCCTCGATCGAGGCATAGCGCCTGCCGCCTTTAAGATCGGTGACAAAAGGCGAACCGTAAGCCGACCCGAAGATAAGGTTATCGCCACCAAACTCGATGTTGCGTGCGGGATTGCGCGCATGCATGGTGTAGGTTTTGGGTGCAGTTTGACAAAGCGCTCGCACCTGTCCCCGGTCGAAGCGCAGCAACTCACCGTTGACGGTTGCGCCGGCCTGCCTGAAAAGCTCCAGCGCTTCCGGGTCATCCCGGATCTCTATGCCAATTTCCGACAGTAACCATTCCGCATGATCTTCAAGACCGACCAGCGCTTCCTCGTCGAGCAATTCATAAGGGGGTATCTTGCGCGTCAGGAAGGCAGGTGCACTTAAGGCAGCCGTATCGATTTTGTTGCGGACCCGATGGCGCCGACGGGCTGAGGCTAGCGACATCTGATTTCTACTCAGCCGTGGGTGCGCGACTTGGCAGGATCAAAGAAAGGAGTGGTCTCAACCGTAGCGGTGCCTGAAAAATCATCACTCGCGACGTCTAGCCGCGTGCCGGGTTGTGCCGCGTCGGGGCGCAGGTGCACCAGCGCCAGCGATTTGCCAAGTCGATGCGAGTAACAGGGACTATTGATTATTCCAGCTTCTACTCCATCGAGGTTTAATGTTTCCCCGCCCGCGAGCGCATCGTCGTGGTCGATCGAAATTCCGGCAGCGACAAAGCGCTCCTGCCCTTCGGAGGCCAGCACAGCCTGCTTGCCGCGAAAGTCGCCCTTGTTCCGATTCACGGTAAATCCGAGACCGACCTCCCACGGCGTGTGTTCGGCGGTCATGTCGTAACCAAAGAAAAGCAAGGCTGCTTCGATACGCACCTTGTCGAGTGACGCGAAAGAGCAGGGCATGACGCCGATATCTGCGCCGTGGCCTAAAATCTGGTCCCAGATATCGCCAACCACCGCGGCGCTGGCAAAGATTTCATAGCCGCGTTCGCCTGAATAACCGGTGCGCGAAATTCGGCAAGGATGACCAAACAGCTGGGCTGGCTGGTGATGAAAATACGGCATTTGACCCAGGTCGATCGGTGTATGCGCATCGAGCAATTGCAGCGCCTTTGGTCCCTGTAGCGAAATATTATGTAGATCATCGTCCAGTTCGATATCCACGTTGAGGCCTGCGGCCGATTCCTGCAGGCGCTGCATGCTCTCACCCGATCCGTGGCAGTGCATCCATTCGTCATCGCCGTTATTGGCGATGATCGCGTCGTCACAGACCGTGCCCTGGTCGGTCAGGATTGCGCCGTAGGCTGATTTCCCGGGGTAGATTGTTGACATATCCCGCGTGATGACGTGATCGACAACCCTTGCTGCATCGGGCCCTCGAATGAAAACCTTTTTCAGTGGTGACATGTCGAACAGGCCGGCGGCTTCGCGAATCGCGTCGTGTTCGGCATTGGGGTCGCTGCTATAGCTCCACGCGGTGCCCATGCCGTTCCAGTCTTCCAGGCCCGATCCAAGATCGGTGTGTCGTGACGCTAGCGCCGAGGTGCGAGAAAGTTCGGTCATCGGATTTCTCCCGTTAAATTTATCGAGTAATTAAATTGATCGATTAGATCAGGGATTGAAGAGCAATTTTATTAATTAAAATAGATACTTTCCAATCAAATTATTTGACCCAATCGTTCAAATAAATTAAACAGTAATCATGCGATTTAGAAATTATGACAACTTGCGCAGCTTCATCGTCGTGGCGAGACATTTAAACATGGGAGCAGCGGCACGCGAGCTGAACCTGAGCAAGGGCGCCATCAGCTACCAGGTGCAACAGCTCGAGGATGAGCTGGGATTCGAAGTATTTTCGCGATCGAAGCGCAACCTCAGCCTGACCGAGAAGGGTGTCGACCTGCTGCAGGTGGCAAAGGATTTGTTTGATAGAGTGGAACGCGAAATAGTGGCTCTCAGGCAACAAAACGGTAGCCGTATTACGATCGGTATGGCAACTTATTTCGCATCGCGTTGGTTATCTCCGCGTCTGATGCACTTCATCACCGAGCATCCCGATATAGGACTGCGGATTCAACCCCTGGTTGACCTGATGGACCTGCGCGCGAACGATCTCGACCTTGCAGTTCGCTGGGGCAAGGGTGATTGGGAGGAGAAAACACTGCAGATCGAATTGATTTTTCCGTGCCCGGCATTGCTGACGGCGAGCCGCCAAACGGGTCAGCAAATTATTGCCGAAGGCATCGAAAACGTTGTCAGACGGCAAACCTTGCTGCATGACCGTGACGGCAGCGAGGCCTGGATGGACTGGTTTGCGGCCGCGGGGATTGAGTGGATGCCCGGCTCGAATGACCTGGTGATTCCCGATCCCAATGTCCGGGTACAGGCGGTCATCGACGGCCAGGGTATCGCACTCTATGATTTTCTGGTCGAGGATGAGGTGGAGGCAGGCCGGTTATACCAGTATCGGCCGGTCAGGCTGGAGGCCTATGGTTACTACCTGGTGTATCCGAGAGGAGTGGGGTCGACTTCCGCGATCAAAAATTTTCGTGACTGGATTATGCAGGAGGCTGCCGTCGCCGGCATAAAATCAGGTTAGAAAAGCGATTGCCCGACCTGAGTGTTGAAGCCTGCCGGGTAACGTATACAGTCAGCTTTAATCGGAACAAAATTCCAGCCCGGTAGATTTTGGGGTGAGCACGCATTGTTGTGTTGTCCTGCTATAATCAACTGGCATCTGACCAGTTAAATCAAGGGCTTATCCATGAGTGATATCTACGCTACCCCTGAGGCCGACCTTGCGTATCATGATCGATCCGAACGCAGTGGCGGTAATGTAGAAGATGCGATTGCAGGCAATATAGAAATTGGAATGCTCGAGACGCTCGGCGAAGCCTGGCGTATCCTGAAGGGTTTCAAGCTCAAGTGCCATATCGCAACCGTGATCTGGCTCATCGTCTACCTGGTAGCCGCCCTGATCAGCGTTCCGATTGTAATCGGGCTGGTGGCCATGGGGGCAGACGAGGCAACCTCGTCAATCCTGGCGTCGCTGGTGCAAATCGTTGCAATTGCTGCAACCATGCCAATGATTGCCGGCATCACGATCATGGGCGTCCGCCACGCGCAGAAAAAATCGGTTTCCCCCAGTTCCGTCTTCAATTACTTTCACCGAATTCCGGGCGCCATACTCTGGTACATCCTGATGTCACTGATGATCATGCTCGGTTACATCCTGTTGATTATTCCGGGTATCTACCTGTCCTTTGCCTACATGTTTTCGCTACCCCTGATGATCGAGAAAGATATGACGGCGTGGCAGGCGCTCGAGGTATCACGCAAGGCGGTCACGCGGATCTGGTTTCGCGCCACGGGATTTCTGCTGCTGATCATACTGCTGGTAACGCTGGGCATGATTCCGTTGACTATCCCGTTAATCTGGATAATTCCCTGGGTTTCACTGGCCTACGCGATGGTTTACTTTAAACTGTTTGGCGCCGAGGCCGAGACCCTCGCGGATTAAGGAACGTTATTGCTGGATACACGCTATCGGGTCGAGATTCCGGGGGGTATCAACCTTGAAGCGCGGGTTGTAGGACCCATTCCGCGATGCTTTGCGTTTGCCATCGACCTCGGCATTCGCGGCATCATCATTTTCATTATGTCGCTGCTGTCGATCCCGTTCGGCAGCTTCGGTATGGGTGGCGGTTTTTTCCTGATTTTTCTGTTTGTTATCGAGTGGCTTTACCCGGTGCTGTTCGAGGTATTTGCGCGCGGGCAGACCCCCGGCAAGAAACTGCTCAAAATTACGGTCGTAAATGACGATCTGAGTCCGGTAACGCTGGGCACCTCGATGGTACGCAACCTGTTACGCACGGTTGATTTCCTGCCCCTGTTCTACCTTGCCGGACTGGTAACCATGCTGTCGAATCAGCGTTTTCAGAGGCTCGGCGACCTGGCTGCCGGAACCCTCGTGATCAGCGTGCCGGAGTCGTCGAAACCGGCCGTGGTAAAAGAGATCGTGCCGCTCGCACCACCAATACCGCTGCTACGAACCGAGCAGTCTTCAATCATCGAATTCATGCAGCGCAGTAACCAGCTCTCCGGACCCCGGCAGCAGGAACTGGCAAATATTCTCGAGGGTATCACGCATGAAAAAGGGGATGACGGGGTAGAACGGTTACAGCGCATCGGGGCCTGGTTCCTGGGGGTACGATGAAACAGCAACTGTTCGAAGCACAGCACCAGGCCACCTGGCAGCAGATCGAAACCTCACTAAAAAAACCCTCCCAGCCTGGTAACAGCAAAGTGCTGGCGGAGAATTACCTGCTCTTGTGCCAGCACCTGTCGATTGCCAAGGAGCGGCTTTACGATGCCGCGCTGGTGGAACGCCTGAACAACCTGGTGCTCGATCTTTACCGCGAGCTGTACCGTTATCGAGCAGAAACACGGCTCAATATCTATGCCTTTTTCAAACGTGATTTTCCGCTTGCGATTTACCGTCATCGCTATTTTATCCTGGTCGCGTTTCTGGTAATGGTTATGCCCGGCCTGGTTGCGGGTGCATGGACCTATGTCGATGAAGACGCGGTTTACAGCGTGCTCGATGGGCCCGAGGTACGTCAGATTGAACGCATGTACGACCCCGAGGCACGCAAAATCGGACGCGAGCGCGAAGCCGAAACCGACATTTTTATGTTCGGTTTTTACATCAAGAATAATATCAGCGTGGCTTTCCGTTGCTTTGCGGGTGGCATGGTGGTCGGAATCGGTACCCTGCTGGTGTTGTTTTTCAACGGCATGTTCATGGGCAGTATTGCCGGACACTTAACCCGCCTCGACTATGTTGATACCTTTTACCCGTTTGTGGTTGGCCACGGTTCGTTCGAGCTGACGGCAATCGTATTCAGCGGTGCCGCGGGCCTGAGGCTTGGTTACGCGATCCTGAACCCGGGACAGTTGTCGCGACTGGATTCGCTGCGCAGGGCCGGGCGTGATGTTGTGCCGATGCTTTACGGCATCGTTTTGATGTTGATCATTGCCGCGTTCCTGGAGGCTTTCTGGTCTTCGAGCGCGAGCCTGTCGATCACGACAAAATACACGGTTGGCGCGATTTTATGGGCATTGGTGCTGGCCTATTCATTTTCCGGACGTCGTCATGAATCTGGATAAGCTGCAGGTTAATGCCTGCCTGCGCTCGGGCTGGCAGGCCGTCGATCTTGGTTTCCTGATGGCGCGAGCCTGGTGGCGGCAGCTATATATCGCCAGCCTGTTACCGCTGCTGCCGCTGTCAGTCGTGTTACTGGGCGTGTTTTCACAGAGCCCTTTCTGGGCCCTGCTATTTATCTGGTGGTTGAAACCCTTCTGGGAGCGGCTGCCGCTTTTTATTGGCAGCCGTATGCTGTTCGACGAGGAACCGGATACCTGGTCCAATATGAAGGCGCTGCCGCTGAAGGACATTCTGCCGTGGTTGCTATGGCGACGTTTCTCGGTGCAGCGCGCGTTCGATAACCCGGTGACGGTGCTCGAGGAATTGAAGGGCAGGTCGCGCCGTCAACGCCTGCGAATACTGCATGGCAGGTATAGCGATGTCGCACTCGGAAATCAGCTGGTATGCTTTTGTTTCGAATTACTGGTCGCCCTCGGCATCATAATACTGCTCGACTTCTTCACCCCGGATACGTTTGGGATCCGCTACTACGACAATTTCGATGACCTCACGCTGGCAGGTGAGTGGATTTATACCCTGGCTGCAATTGGGGCAATGACCCTGGTCATGCCGTTCCATACGATGGCCGGTTTCGCGCTTTATCTGAATCGCAGAATCGAGCTCGAAGCCTGGGATATTGAGATCAGCTTCCGCAACCTGGCCAATCGCAAACAGCAGCCCGGGGCACCCGGGGCAGGTGCGATTGCAGCCATCGTTCTCGTTGGAGTGTTAATGCTAACGTCACCGGCTGCGGTTGACGCCGCAACCGAACTTGACCATGAATCATCGAGGCAACTAATCGATTCGGTGATGCAGGACAAGGATTTTGGACAGGAAAGAACGGTGCGTAAATGGCGTTTCAAGGGATGGAGTGACCCTGACGAGGAGGCATTCCCCGAGTGGATGATCGACTTTCTTGAGTGGCTGGAGTTATACCGGGACTGGTCGGAGACCCTGAGCAATATCGCAACATGGGTCAAGCTGTTGCTCGTCATCGCATTTGCCGGTTTGATAATTTATCTGATTAGACGCTTTCGCGGACCCTTGTCCAGGCTTGGACAAAATCGGCAGAAGGATGTCGCTCCTGAGGTCCTGTTTGGACTCGATGTGACCCCGCAAAGCCTGCCGCCCGATGTGCCGGCCCAGGTGATGCGATTGTGGGCCGAGGGTAGTTACCGGGAAGCACTGAGCCTGCTGTATCGCGCTTCGCTGTCACGCCTGATCGATAAACACGAGCTTGAATTTCGCGCCAGTCACACCGAGGCCGAGTGTGCCGCGCTGGTCAGGGCCCGCGGCATCGACTCGCTCAGCGAATACTTCGGGCAACTTACCAATGTCTGGCGTCGGCTCGCCTACGGGCACCAGCTGCCGCCAGGTGAGACTATTCAGGGTTTGTGCAATGCCTGGATTGCGGAGTTATCCGATGAACCGCGCTAGTCCTTATCTCAAGCTCGTGTTGGGACTGGTTTTACTAGGACTGGTCGGCTGGGGGCTCTATTCGAGCATCGAGTTTTACGAGGAAACGGAGGAATCGGGCTGGAGTGTCGACGCGTTGCGTAATCCTTACCTGGCGGCGCAGAAGTTCATGACGCGAACCGGTATCGAGGTAACCGACGTCGATAGCCTGACGCGGCTCGATGAACTCTCGGGCCTCGGCACGCTTTTTTTCAGTGACGCCAACCAGGTGCAGACCCCCCGTCAACTCGCGCAGGTTATGGATTGGCTAGGGCAGGGTGGCAATGTCATTTATACCGCTGACATGGGATCCGCTGGCGACGACATGTTACTGCGCGAATTTTCGGTCGAGGTTGACTGGCGTGAGTATGAAGCCGAAGACGAGAGCGAAGAAAAACCATTGAGTGAAACCCTGCGTGACTACAATCGCCAGATCGAAGCAGGGAAATCCAGGGAAGAGATTGCGCAATCCCTGGACGACGAGGAAATCGCCATCACGCGGGTGCAGTTTGCCGATGACATCGGCGAAGTCGAGGTCGCGTTTGACGACGCCAAAATCCTGCTGCATCCCTACATCTTGGATACCGACAGCATCATCGATCCGCGGCCCTTCAGCTGGTCTTACTCGGAACACGGGGTGCACATGATGCAGTTCGAGGTCGGAAACGGCCTGTTAACGATCGTTTCCGATCCAGGCATCTGGACGTCGTATCAAATCGATCGCTACGATCATGCCTACCTGCTATGGCTATTGAGTTCGGGCGAGGGCAACTTCGCTATTCTGCGTTCGGTGTTACGTGACTCGATCTGGGCCCTGATGCGCCAAAATGCGAGCGAAGTATTGATCGCGGCAGGATTACTGATACTGATCTGGATATGGCGGACCGCCTATCGCTTTGGTCGACTGGTGCCGCGCAGCGCTTCGTATTCGCGAGCCCTGGGAGAGCATTTCTCATCTATTTCGCATTACCTGTGGCATCGTCGCCAGGGGCGATACCTGGTGGAACCATTGCGCACGCGAGTGCTGCGACGCGCCAGCCTGACGCTGGGCGAATTTGGCCAGGTTGATCAGGCCCGGCAGTTCGAGCTCATTGCGCAGCGCTGTGATCTCAATCCGGAGGCCATTGCGCGTGCCTTCACCAGCGCTGACTTCAGCGAAGCTTCTTTTGTACAAACGGTAAGACTCTTAAAACACATCGAGCAATCACTATGAATGATTCAAGCAGCACAACATCCGCGGCGATTAATACGCTTCGGGAACACATAAACAGCCGTCTGATCGGGCAGTCTAATGTCGTCGACCAGGTTTTAATCGCGATGCTTGCGGGTGGACATGTTTTGATCGAGGGTGTACCGGGCCTGGGTAAAACCCTGTTGGTGCAGACACTCGCTGCCGGAATCGGTGGCAAGTTCAAGCGCATCCAGTTCACGCCCGACCTGATGCCCGGAGATGTTACCGGACATGTCATGTTCGATATGTCCCAAAGCAAGTTTGTGCTCAAGCAGGGCCCGGTTTTTACCAACCTGTTACTGGCCGATGAAATCAACCGGGCACCTGCCAAGACCCAGGCCGCACTGCTCGAAGTCATGCAGGAATACCAGGTCACGCTGGATGGCAAGTCACTCGAAGTCGGCAAGCCGTTCATGGTGCTGGCGACCCAGAATCCGATCGAGCAGGAGGGCACCTACCCGCTCGCCGAGGCCCAGGTCGACCGCTTCATGATGAAGCTCAAGCTCGACTATCCGTCTCGAACCGAGGAGCAGGAGATCCTCGACCGAATGCTGGTAGACACCGAGCACGACGTGCGTCCGGTCCTCGGCATCGAGCGGCTGCTCGCCCTGCGCCAAGTCAGCGACAACGTCTACCTCGATAACAAGATCAGGGCCTACGTCCTCGATATCGTCACAGCGACCCGCGACCCGGAGTCCGCCGGCGTCGGCGATCTCCAGCACCTCATCTCGTTCGGCGCCTCGCCCCGCGCGTCGCTCTTCCTCGCCCGGGCCGCCAAGGCTCTGGCCCTGGTCCGTGGGCGCGGCTTCGTGATCCCCGAGGACGTCAAGGAGGTAGCGCCCGACGTGCTCCGACACCGGCTCGTGCCGACCTACGAGGCCGAGGCCGAAGAGATCTCGACCGACGACCTGGTCCAACGTCTCCTCGAGCAGATCGAGGTTCCGTAAGGCGCCTGAGCCCGTGATAGGAGTTCGATAGCCCCGCATGGCCGGCATCTTTGGTTTCCGCGCCGGTCGCCGCGAGCCCGAGCCCGGCCCATTCCGGCCAGCCGTTCCGGCGGAGCTCATGCGGGCGGTGCGGCGGATCGAGATCGCGACCAAGAAGCTCGTCGACGAAGGCGTCGCCGGCAGCTATCACTCGGTCTTCAAGGGCAGAGGCGTCGAATTCAACGAGGTCCGCTCGTACCAGCCGGGCGACGACATTCGCACCATCGACTGGAACGTCACTGCCCGGATGGGCAGCCCCTTCGTGAAGCAATTCGTCGAAGAACGCGATCTGACGGTCTTTCTCATCGTCGACATCTCGGGCAGCCTCAACTTCGGATCGCGAGCGATCCTCAAGCGCGAGCTCGCAGCCGAGGTCTCGGCTCTGCTCTCCTTCGCCGCTCTGCGCAACCAGGATCGAGTCGGGGCCGCACTGGTCTCGGACCACCTCGAGCTCTTTCTCGCTCCGCGCCGGAGGCGCAGTCACGTCTTGCGCCTCGTGCGCGAGATCCTGGCTCACCCTTCCGAGGGCGGTACTGACCTCGACCGGGCCGTGCGAGCCGCGGTGCGCAACCTCAAGCAACGTTCGGTCCTGTTTCTGATCTCGGATTTCGTCGGAACTCCCTTCAGCAGAGCGCTCAAGGAGGCGTCCTCACGCCACGACTTGATCGTCGTCGAGATCGCCGACCCGCACGACCTATCTCTACCGGCCTCGGGTCCGGTCGTCCTGCGCGACGCCGAGACCGGCCGGGTCGGAGTCGTGCGGGGCTCACGCCGCACTCGCGCTTTCGGCAAGGAACGAGCCTCTGAGCGAGAAGAACTCCGATTGCTGACCAAGAGACTCGGTGCCGATCACATCGAGCTCCGCACGAACCGCCCCTACCTACCGGCCCTCGTTTCCTTCTTTGAACAGCGTCGCAGGAGGTTTCAGCGGTGAGCTCGACGGCCCGGTGCCAGCCGAGTTGCATTGGCCGTGTCCGGTGCCAGCCACTTGTCGGGAGGCGGCGGCGGTCATTTGGTTTGGTGGCGCTTCTGTTTGTCGTTTTCGCGGGGGTGGTCTGCGGCCAGGAGAGCGGACGCGGCCCTGGTATCACGGTGACTCTCAAGCCTCGTCAGGTCGAGGTCGGCGATCGGGTCAAGGCCGTCATCGAGCTCTCGGTCCCGACCGGCGTCGCGGTCGGCCCACCCTTGTTTCCCACCTGGGGAGAGACCTGGGGAGAGGGAGAGATCCTGGCCGCCGGGGAGGTCGAGTCGCTCCCGTCAAGCGGCCCGCTAGCACTCTACCGCCAGGTCGTGACGTTGTCTCTTTTTCGGACCGGCGAGATCACCCTGCCGCCGGTCACGCTCGAGATACCAACCGCATCCGAGGTTCTCCAGATCACCAGCGAGATCGCGGGCCCCCTCACCGTCGCCTCGGTGCTCCCCGAGGGCGAGCAAGAGCCGGCCCCCAAGCCGCCGGCGCCGCCGCGGCCCCTGCCGGTCGGCGAGCGATTCTGGTGGACGTTGGCCCTCGTCGCCGCCGGGTGTCTCACCGCCGCGGCCCTTCTACTGCGCCAACGAGCCGTCCGCATGGCGGCTCGCACCGTGACGACCGTCGACCCGCTCACCGCCCTACGTCAGGCCCTCACGCGGCTTCAGAGTGTCGACGAACCGGTCGCGCTCATTGCCGGCCTGAGTCTCGAGCTGCGGCGATACCTCGGTCGCCGCCTGGGCTTTCCGGCAGCCGAATCCACCACCACCGAGATCCGCCGCCGTCTCCAGGAGCGCGCAATGCCGGCCGCCCTGGCGATCCCGATCGACACTCTCCTCAAACACTGCGATGCGATCAAGTTCGCCCAGCGCCCGATCGCACTCGACGCCTGCGCTACGGATCTCGCC
>CALZHS010000020.1 GCA_945787265.1 uncultured Gammaproteobacteria bacterium
CTGAAAACCCCACATCTTCATCCTCCAGAGAAAACCCGGAAGAAAACATTCTTGACTGGTGAATCAGATCATCGGCAAAGACCACAAGCTCAGGAGAGAATACAAGCGAATCAAAACTGCCGCCCACAAAAGGAACCATGCCGGCAGCGCCAAGTACGCTTGTGAAATGGTTGATGCACAGGGTCGTTGCGGCAAGTAAATCCGCTCCCCAGCCGTTCCCGCAGCCGGATGTGCCGCAATGGGGGATATCGTATGTGGCCATCATTTCTGCGCATGCCAGGTTCAACAATAATGAAATGGGAGAGTAATAACTGCCGGCATTCTTCATGTCAAAGGCAGCCGGAAGACTTCCCAGGATGATAGGGGTTCCTTCCTTTACTAGCTGACTGTACACCAACCCTGCCAGCAATTCAGCCATCAGCAGTAATCCGCACCTGCGTATCGACCTTGGTGGAATCGCCAAGGGCTACGCGCTGGGACTGATCGGTAGTTACCTCGACCAAAATGGAATTGATGATTACATCATAAACGCCGGCGGTGACATGGCGCTCGCGGGGAACCGGTTTGGTCGCCCCTGGCGAATCGGCATTCGCAATCCATTCGCCCCGGGCATTGTTGCAAGCCTGGAAATCGAGGGTCGGCACAACCTTTTTACCTCGGGGAATTACGAGCGCCGCTACCGGCGAGGTGAACTCAGTGCGCATCACATCATCGATCCGCGCAGCGGCAAGCCTTCCGCCGGGCAAAGTTCGGCAACGGTGCTCAGCAGCGACCCGGTTCGTGCCGATGTCGCCGCAACCGCACTAATGATCGAGGGATCACAGGATCTGGCGTCATCGCTACAGATCGAAGACTTCATCGTGATCAGCGAAGCACGAGAAATCGTCCTAAGTCGATCCCTGGCCAATAAAATCAAAATTGCGGTTTCGTGGCCAGCCACTATTATCAACTAATACAGATCGATTTGCTGGTGATAGCGAACTAATCTTGGCACAATAGACTTCCAATATGGCACAAGCTCAAGCAATCCGACCCCGGATCTCCGCTAGTGATCGCCTCGGCTTCACTCTCTTTCTAGCCCTCACGCTGCATGCCATCGTGGTGCTCGGCGTGGGTTTCAAGCAATCGGAGCGTAGCAACGTGGAACCCTTACCCAGCCTTGACGTCATTCTGGCCAATACAAAAACCATCGAGACAGTCGAAAATCCCGATTTCCTGGCCCAGGACGACCAGGCAGGCGGTGGCAATGCCGACAACAAGGCGCGTCCCGGCGCACCGGTTTCGGCCCCGACACCGGCGGATCAAAAAGGCCTGTCTGACCAGGACCGCGAAGAATTGCGCAAGCAACAGCTGGCCATCAGCAAGCTTTATTTCCTGACCCAGGCGATATCCGATAACCGCGCGAATCAGCAAAAACAACGGCTCGCCAGCGAAACAGACGACCACGAGAGCAGCAAAATCGAACAGCGTAAAACCAGGATAGCCCGCCTGCAGGCGGAAATCAGGCAGATGGCGATCGATTACGCCAAGCGCCCCAAGACGATTACGTTGACCGCGAGTACGCGTAAGGCGGTTGAAGCGAGCTACCTGAATTCCTGGGTAAAAAAGATCGAACACACCGGCAATTTGAACTATCCGCGCGAGGCGAGACTCAAAAATCTTGATGGTCGTTTACGAATGAGTGTTCGAATCAATGCGGCCGGCGAGGTTCTCGACATGCAGATTACAAGTTCGTCAGGTACTACCGTACTGGATGAAGCCGCCAGGCAAATCCTGCGAATGGCACAGCCCTTCGCGCCATTTTCCGACGCGTTGCGGGAACGCGCCGACCAGATCGTCATCATCCGGACCTGGGACTTCAAAAGCAATCGATTTAGAACCGAAAGCGGAGTAAGCTAGGGACCTAGTCATGTCACAGCAAACTGCCAGTCTTGTTGATAAATGCCTGATCGCTACCCCCGCGATCAAGGATCCGATCTTTGCCTCCAGCCTCGTTTACATGTGTGAACACAATGAAAACGGCAGCATGGGGCTGGTAGTCAACCACGAAACATCACAGGTTCTGGACGATATCTTTCAGCAACTGGACATCGAGTGCGAGGATGACGCCATTAAGAACCAGCCGGTGTTTATCGGCGGTCCGGTGCAGCTCGAACAGGGTTTTGTACTGCATTCCAGTACGGGTCGGTGGCAGAACAGCATCGAGGTTTCTTCGGGTATCATTCTGACCAGCTCGCTGGATATACTCGAGGCGATCGCGAAAGGAAAGGGTCCCGAAGATTATCTCGTGATTCTTGGATTTTCGGGCTGGGCCTCGGGGCAGCTTGAATCAGAGTTGCAACAAAATTCGTGGCTGACATCGACCTGTAATCCTGACCTCCTGTTCCACCAAAAACCAGAGGATAAATGGCAGGTCGCTTTCGACACCCTGGGCTTCGATATCAATATGCTCTCGCCCGTGAGCGGGAATGCCTGACAAGTTAAAGACGGTCATGGGATTTGATTATGGCACGCACTGGATTGGTGTTGCGGTAGGACAGACCCTGACCCGGCAGGCCAGCCCGCTCAAAGCGGTAAGAAACAGCGACTGGAAAAGTATCAAACGATTGCTGGAAGACTGGCAACCTCAAAAACTGATCGTCGGACTGCCACTCAGCATGGTTGGACAGGACCAGGAAATGACGGCCAGTGCAAAACGCTTCGGTCGTCAGCTCGAAGGTCGTTTCGGGATCGATACCACAATGGTTGATGAAAGACTGACCACCCGCGAAGCTTACCAGATCGCGATCGAGAATCAGGACAGCAAGACCAAACCGGAAATCGACAGCCTGGCAGCGGCGTTGATTACCGAGTCCTGGCTGCAAAACTATTCCGAAGACTGAGATAGTCGTCCGGATATTACTGTTTTCGCCAGGGATTTATGCTATAAAGCCACCGCAATTAGTCAAGCGGAGCTCGCGTGTCCCTACCTTCAGTTGAATCGCTGATCGAAAAGCTGGCCCAGGCACTCACTCCCTATTTCACTTCCCAGTCACAACCCGTCATTGTTGGCATCGAAACCGGCGGAGCCTGGATCGCTGAGCGCCTGCAGAAACGCATCGCCCCGGAAGCCGAATTCGGGCGACTCAATATTTCTTTCTACCGCGATGATTTTACCCGCACCGGCCTGCATCCAACCGTGCGTCCGTCGAGCCTGCCCACCAACATCGACGACAGGACGATCATCCTCGTTGACGATGTTCTGCAATCCGGCCGCACCGTGCGTGCCGCCATGAATGAACTGTTCGATTATGGACGCCCCAGGCGAATCTTGCTCGCGATCCTGATCGATCGCGGCGAACGTGAAATACCCGTACAGGCGGACGTGGTTGGCGATACCATCAAACTCGATTCCGGCAGTCATATAAAGCTCGAGGGACCCGAATCCCTCAAGCTGGTCATCAAAACCCTGGAGAGCCATGCCAAGTAACAATATCCAGCTCGACGACCAGGGCAAGCTCCGACATTTTCTCAGCATCGAGGGTTTGAACCAGACCATACTGAACGAGATTCTGGATACCGCCGATTCATTTACCTCGGTTACCGACCGCACCATCAAGAAAGTTCCCTTACTGCGCGGAAAAACCGTCGCCAACCTGTTTTTCGAAGCGAGTACGCGCACACGATCGACCTTTGAACTCGCCGCCCAACGCCTGTCTGCGGACATTCTTAGCCTCAACCTCGACACCTCGGCAACGGCCAAGGGTGAGTCGCTGCTCGACACGCTGCAAAACCTCGAGGCAATGCAGATCGACATGTTTGTTGTTCGACACCAGGACAGCGGCAGCGCCCATTTTTTTGCGCAGCACGTGCGTCCGGGCGTATCGGTTCTGAATGCGGGTGACGGACAGCACGAGCATCCAACCCAGGCGATGCTGGACATGTATACGATTCGTCATTACAAGCAGGATTTCAGCAGCTTGCGTGTCGCGATTGTTGGCGATATTCTGCATTCACGCGTGGCGCGCTCGCAGATACATGCGCTAAACCTGCTCAATACTGCCGAGGTACGCGTCATTGCCCCCCGTACCCTGCTGCCGATGGATACTGAATCCCTCGGGGTATCGGTTTACGAAAATCTTGAACAGGGTCTCGACGGGGTAGATGTCATCATCATGCTGCGCCTGCAGAAGGAACGCATGCGCGGTGCCCTGCTCCCCAGCGAAAAGGAGTACTTCCGCTTGTTCGGCTTATCGCAGCAGCGCCTGGAACTTGCCAAACCGGATGCCATCGTGATGCACCCGGGCCCGGCAAATCGTGGCATCGAAATTGAATCGAGCGTGATGGATGGCAACCAGTCGGTCATTCTGCAACAGGTCAGCTTCGGCATCTCGGTACGCATGGCGGTCATGTCGATGATCGTCGGTCAATCGGGCCTGCAATCAGGTGACGCATGAGCCTGAGAATAAACAATGGCCGGGTTGTCGATCCACAGGAATCGACAGTACGCAAAACAGATCTTTTCTTAAAGGACGGCAAAATTGTCGGCATCGGTTCAGCGCCGAAAGGCTTCAAGGCCAGGCAAACCCTCGATGCCACCGATCACTGGATTCTGCCTGGTCTGATCGACTGCCAGGCGCGTTTACGCGATCCCGGGGAACCGGAAAAAGCCAATATCGAGAGCGAAACAGAGGCCGCGATTAAAAACGGCATCACCAGCCTGTGCGTTCCTCCCGACACGCAACCACCGATTGATAATTCAGCCACCGTCGAACTGATTCATCACCGCAACGAAATGTTCGGCCACCAGGCGCGCGTATACCCGATTGGCGCTATCACTCGCGGGCTTGCTGGCGAGCAGCTCAGCAACATGGCAAGCCTGCGTGCCAACGGCTGTATCGCGTTCAGCAATGCCAAAAGCCCGTTTGCCAGTAACCTGGTTCAACGTCGCGCCATGGACTATGCCGCAGGCCAGCGGTCCCTGGTTATTATCCAGCCGCTCGACCACGATCTACTGGGGAACGGTTGTGCGCATGAGGGCGCCATCGCCACCCGGCTCGGCTTGCCGGCGATTCCGGAAGCCGCGGAAACAGCGGCTCTCGCAAAGGACATCGAACTGGTCGCACAAACCGGCGCACGCACGCATATCGGACAGCTCTCCTGCGCGCGCTCGGTCGACATGGTCCGCCGCGCCAAGGCCAAGGGATTGCCGATTACCGCCGACTGTGCCATGCATCAGCTTTTCCTGACCGATCACGACATCGGGGATTTTGACAGTAATATGTTCACGATTCCGCCACTGCGCAGTCAATCCGACCGCGATGCTTTGCGCGAGGGCGTCGCCGACGGCACCATCGATTGCCTGTGCTCGGATCACCAGCCGCACGAGGTCGATGCCAAGCTAAAACCCTACCCTTCCGCCGAACCCGGAATCAGCGGTCTCGACACCCTGTTGCCGTTGGCATTGCGCCTGGTCGAGGAAGAGGTTGTTTCGCTGCCCGAGCTGATCGCCAAATTGACACTTAATCCGGCGCTCATTCTGGGCCTGCCCGGCGGCAGGATCGGCATCGACGAAGTCGCGGATCTGATTATCGTGAATCCCGAGTCTCACTGGATCTGCAGTGCCAGCAAGTTCATTTCCAAGGGTAAAAATACCGCATTCGAGGGCTGGGATTTCCACGGCAGCGTGACCCACACCCTGGTCGACGGAAATATCGTCTACGCGGCATGATCAGCTAACCGGGCCACCTCGAAGGATAAAGCGTAAAAGTTCAGCCCGCTGGGGGGGTCTGGATTAACCTTCTTCTGAGGGGAGACTCAGTTCCTCGAGGTCACCCTGCTGGTTGAGGTTGTGACGTGTATCTTGCGACTTGTGATCACCGCCAAAATTGATCTTCCATTCGAGGTTGGTGCTCGAATCTGCATAGGCAAGCGCATTCTTGATTGTGATCGCGTCGGACTTGTAGAGATCATAAAGCGATTGGTCGAAAGTCTGCATCCCGGTGGTATCGCCTTTCTCCATGATTTCCTTGATCTCGTTGAAGTTACCCTCGCGCAGCAGTTCGGAGATATAGGGCGTATTCATCATGATTTCGACCGCGCAGGCCAGCTTACCCTGCATGCCCGGCACCAGGCGCTGCGAGATGACGCACTTGAGGTTAAGCGACATATCCATCAGCAACTGTTCACGCGAATCAGTCGGGAACATATTCATTATCCGGTCCATCGCCTGGTTCGAGTTAACCGCGTGCAGGGTGGTCAGCGCAAGATGCCCGGTATCGGCAAATTCGATCGCCGCCTTCATCGTCTCACGATCCCGTGCCTCGCCGATCATGATTACTTCCGGGGCTTCGCGCAGGGCCTCGCGCAGCGCATTTTCGTAACTCAGGGTGTCGATACCCACCTCGCGTTGCGAAACAATAGATTTCTTGTGTCGGAAAACGAATTCAATCGGATCTTCG
The DNA here is from genome assembly GCA_945787265.1 of uncultured Gammaproteobacteria bacterium. Taxonomy (GTDB): domain Bacteria; phylum Pseudomonadota; class Gammaproteobacteria. The sequence continues at coordinate 6,441 of CALZHS010000020.1, forward strand.
ATTGTCAGTATATGTCCGCCAACCGTTGCGTTACGGTAATCCAGCATCGACGCAAGCGTCGTCGATTTACCCGAGCCGGTCGAGCCAACCACCAGCACCAGGCCGGTCTGGTTCATGATGACTTCCTTGAGCACCTGTGGCAGCCCGAGTTCATCGATCGTCGGTATCTCCCACTTGATGTAGCGGATAACCATCGAAACTTCCGAACGCTGAATGAAAATATTGACCCGGAAACGACCCACGTCGTTGAGCGTGAACCCGAGATTCAGTTCACGGCTGATCTCGAAATCACGGACCTGCTCGTCGTTGAGCAGGCTGTAGGCCAGTTTTTGCACCTGCCCGCTTTGGAACGCATTCTTGGCGATCGCGGCGGTATTACCCTGGGTTTTCATGTTGGGCGGCGCCCCGGTCACGAAATAAAGGTCGGACGCCTGTTTGTCCACCATGATCTTGAGATAAGGCTCGAGCAGCGCCGTGGTCGGTTCGCGCGCCATCAAATCATACCTCCAGCCTGCTCGTCATCGGCTTCCTCGAGTTCAAACTCGCGATGATCTTCAACCACACCGGTCTTGCGGGCGGTGTCGCTTTCGAGCTTGATGCGCAGTCGAATGTCGTTCACCGAGTCGGCATTACGCAATGCGTCTTCAAAGGTAATCTGTTCCGACTCGTACAGATCAAACAGCGCCTGGTCAAAGGTCTGCATACCCGCCTCGTTCGATTTTGCAATCAGTGATTTCATTTCGTGGACTTCACCTTTGAAAATCATGTCGGCCATCAGCGGCGTGTTCATCATGACCTCGATTGCGGGAATACGACCGGCGCCATCAATCTTCGGTATCAGGCGCTGCGATATCAGTCCCTTCAGGTTGAGCGATAAATCCATTAACAGCTGCATGCGCCGTTCGTCCGGGAAAAAGTTGATGATCCGGTCCAGCGCCTGGTTGGTGCTGTTGGCGTGCAGCGTCGACAGGCAGAGATGCCCGGTCTCGGCGAAGGCAATCGCGTGATCCATGGCTTCGCGGTCACGAATCTCACCGATCAGAATCACGTCTGGCGCCTGGCGCAGGGTATTCTTCAGCGCGACCTCGTAAGACTCGGTATCGACACCCACCTCGCGCTGCGTGACCAGGCAGTTTTGATGGTCATGCACGAATTCCACCGGATCTTCAATCGTGATGATGTGGCCCTGCGAATTGCGGTTGCGGTAATCGACCATCGACGCAAGCGATGTCGATTTACCCGAACCGGTACCACCCACGAAAATTACCAGACCACGCTTGGTCATGGCAATATCCTTCAATATCGGCGGCAGGTTTAAGTCTTCAAAGGTTGGTATTTCAGAATTGATAATACGCAGTACCAGCCCCGAACTGCCGCGCTGCACGAAAGCGTTAACACGAAAACGGGCCACGCCGGGTAACGCAATCGAGAAGTTACTCTCCTGATTTTCTTCAAACTCTGAGACCTGCTTGTCGTTCATGATCGAACGCGCCAGCATCTGCGTGTGATTGGGCGAGAGGTTTTGCTTGGAAACCGTTATCACCTTGCCGTCGATTTTCATCGCCGGTGGTGACCCGGTGGTAATGAATAAATCCGAACCGTCCTTGCTCACCATCATGCGGAGCAGGTCATGCATAAAACTGATTGCCTTATTACGATCCATTGAGATCCTCTACGATTGCAATCCGGGATTACAGGGCGTCAGGGTTTGCTGCCTTGCGTTGCGCTTCATCCTTGGCAACAACTCCAGACGCGAGCAAAGTCTTGAGATTTTGATCCAGTGTCTGCATGCCGACGTTCTGGCCGGTCTGAATCGCCGAGTACATTTGTGCAATCTTATCCTCGCGAATCAGGTTGCGAATCGCTGGAGTTCCAATCATGATTTCATGTGCAGCTACACGGCCGCCACCGATTTTCTTCATCAGCGTTTGCGATATAACCGCTTTCAAAGACTCCGACAGCATCGAGCGCACCATCGCTTTTTCTGCCGCCGGAAACACATCAACAATACGATCAATGGTCTTGGCTGCCGAACTGGTGTGCAAGGTTCCAAAAACCAGGTGCCCGGTTTCAGCCGCGGAGAGCGCCAGTCGAATGGTTTCGAGGTCACGCATCTCGCCCACCAGGATCGTATCCGGGTCTTCACGCAATGCCGATCGCAAGGCCTCGTTAAAGCCGAGAGTATCCCGGTGAACTTCACGCTGGTTAACCAGGCACTTCTTGCTCTCGTGAACAAACTCGATCGGATCTTCGACGGTCAGAATATGACCATACTCGCTATCATTCTTGTAGTCGACCATTGCCGCCAGAGTGGTCGATTTTCCGGACCCGGTAGGCCCGGTTACCAGTACGATACCGCGCGGATACTCGGAGATTTCCTGGAATATCTTTGGCGCGTTCAAATCCTCCAGGCTCAGGATCTTGGACGGGATGGTTCGAAACACACCACCTGCACCCCGGTTATGATTAAATGCATTAACACGAAAACGCGCCAGGCCCGGAATTTCGAATGAAAAGTCTGTCTCCAGAAATTCTTCGAAATCCTTGCGCTGCTTGTCGCTCATGATGTCATAAATCATGTCGTGCACCTGCTTGTGATCCATCTCCGGAACATTGATTCGACGTATGTCGCCATCGACACGAATCATCGGTGGTAATCCCGCTGACAGATGTAAATCAGATGCGCCTTGCTTGACGCCAAAAGCCAGGAGTTGAGCAATATCCATGGAGTTTCCTTTATCGTATTACAGGTAGTATAGAATTCATGGCGGGTTTTGCTTTTCGCCCACCGGCAAACGGTTATAATCGATCCGCTCGCAGTTAACTTGTGTTAACAGATGACTATAGCAAAACATATGAATAACATGAGAAAAAAACTCAATCAGGTTCGCGAGCAGATAGTGCAGGCCGCAATGGCCTACGGCCGGGATCCTGAATCGATATTGCTGCTCGCCGTCAGCAAGAAAAAACCGGCTTCCGATATCCGCCTGGCGTGGGAACTGGGACAACGGGATTTTGGTGAAAATTACCTGCAGGAGGCGCTGCAGAAAATCGAGGAACTGAAGGACCTCGATATTCAATGGCATTTCATTGGCGCAATCCAGTCCAATAAAACCCGTCACATAGCCGAAGAATTTCAATGGGCGCACTGTATCGACCGTGCCAAAATTGCCAAACGTCTCAGCGCCCAACGCCCCGCAAACATGGCACCACTCAACGTGTGCATTCAGGTCAATATCGATGATGAACCCAGCAAGGCGGGTATCGACCTGGCCGAGTTGGCGGAGCTGGCATTGGAGATTCACGAGTTACCCGGTATCCACCTGAGGGGACTCATGGCGATCCCTGCGCCACAAGCAACATTTGAATTGCAGCGCGTAGCATTTGCCAAACTGTCGGCGGCGCTGGACTCGTTGAGGCAACGGGGGATCGACTGTGATACCTTGTCGATGGGCATGACGCACGATATGGAAGCCGCGATTGCAGAGGGATCAACGCTAGTGAGAATTGGAACCGCGATTTTCGGGGAACGGGATTGAATCAGTCGATTTGCTTTATCGGAGCAGGCAATATGGCAACCAGCCTGATCGGTGGGCTGATTGCGAACCAGCACGAAGCATCTCGGATTAGCGCCTGTGACATTGATCCTGACCGACTGCAGGAATTGCGGGAGAGCTTCCAGATCAGGACTTCGGATGACGGTCTGAGTGCTGCAAGCAGCGCCGACATCGTCGTGCTCGCGGTCAAGCCACAGGTCATGCGTGCGGTTTGCGAGAGCCTTTCAGGATTGCCTTCAAATCCCGGGCAACTGTTTATCAGCATCGCCGCGGGCGTGCCTGCAGACGCGATCGATAGCTGGCTCGGGGGTAACAGAGCCATCGTACGCTGCATGCCGAACACCCCGGCGCTAGTGCAGCTTGGCGCGACAGGCCTCTATGCCAACACGCGCGTGAACGAAGTCCAGCGACAAACCGCGGATCGCATAATGCAGGCGGTTGGTACCAGCATCTGGGTCGATAAGGAATCTGATCTTGACGCGGTGACGGCAATATCCGGAAGCGGACCCGCTTACTTCTTTTACTTCATCGAGCTGCTCGAAGCGGCCGGTGTGAAGCTGGGATTACCGCAGAAAACTGCCGCGATCCTCGCGCGCCAGACGGCCCTGGGTGCGGCGACCATGGCACGCGATGAAGACGTGGTCAAACTGCGCGCCCAGGTAACATCAAAAAAAGGTACCACGGAACAGGCCATAGTTTCCCTGCAGCAGGATCAGCTCGGCCAACTGGTTGACAGGGCAACCGCGGCAGCACATCGGCGCTCGCTGGAGCTGGCGAGCGAGTTAACCAAAGAGTAGGTAGCAACGTTATGGGTTCGGCTTATTTGACATCACCGTTAATGCTGATCATTAACACCTTGTTCGATTTATATATTTTGCTGGTGCTGATGCGCTTCCTGTTACAGATGTTACGCGCTGATTTCTATAACCCGGTCTCCCAGTTTATCGTCAAAGTGACGACACCACCGCTGCGGATATTGCGTCGCGTCATCCCGAGCGTTGCGGGACAGGATACCGCGTCTGTCGTGTTG
>CALZHS010000021.1 GCA_945787265.1 uncultured Gammaproteobacteria bacterium
CATGCAAATAACCATAGCAGGGCACCGCTTCGATGCCGATTTCAAGGACGATAAGTCGCCCGCTACCTGCGACGCATTTCGTGCAGTAATGCCATTCGAAAGCCAGGTCGTGCACGTGCGCTGGAGCGGTGAGGGTGTCTGGATACCGCTTGGTGACATGGACTTTGCTGTCGGCCATGAAGACGCGACCGCCTACCCCGCTCCGGGTCAAATCCTGTTGTATCCGAAAGGAAAAAGTGAAACCGAAATCCTGATCGCCTATGGCAGCGTACGATTCGCATCGAAAGCGGGCACGCTCGCCGGCAACCACTTCGCCACGATCGCTTCCGATCTGGACAAGCTGCGCGAGATTGGCATCGCCACGCTATGGGAAGGCACCAAACCGATCCTGTTTGAAATTTGATTTTGCCTGGCGCCCGTATCGTAGAAATCAAGACCACGCTTTCGGGTGAGCGCAAGGAATTTAACTGTGAGCTGCTGCAGCGTACCAAGGGTGAGGTCGCCGTGATTTATCGAATGCCGCGCGAGGTGCAGCTGGAAGACCTGCTACTCCCGCAAAACTCGATCAGCATCGGCTATTTCTGGGAGGACCAGCCCTATAATGCCTACCACTGGATCGACGAGCAATGCCAAACGCTGGCGTTATACTTTAATATCTGCGATAACACCCGCATATCCGCCGACCAGGTCGCGTGGCGCGACCTGACCGTGGATGTGTTGATTACGCCTGACCTGCGTTGCCGAGTGCTGGATGAAGACGAATTGCCCGATGACCTTGATCGCGACCTGCGCGCCTATATCGAAACTGCGCGCGATGACTTGTGCGCGGATCCCGGTGGCCGCTTATCCGAGTTTGAAGCCCGGCGGCGGGAGCTGTTGCCGGAGACCTGAACATGCCGCCTGAACTCTGGCTCGCTTATGTCGCCACCAGTGCGGTGGTACTGGCGATACCCGGCCCGACTATCCTGCTGGTGTTGAGCTATTCGATTGCGCATGGGCGTAAAGCCACCTTACCGGTGGTCGCCGGCGTCGCGCTTGGCGACTCGGTTGCGATCACGCTATCGTTGATTGGCCTGGGTACCCTGCTCGCAGCGTCGGCATTCTGGTTCGTAATCATCAAATGGATGGGCGGACTCTACCTGATCTACCTCGGTATTCTGCTGCTGCGCGCTGCCGGCAATCCAGTGCCCGAGCAGGCCCACCAAACTCCGCGGGTAGCAGCGCACCGGCTTTTCGGCAACGCGTTTATTGTCACCGCCCTGAATCCCAAGAGCATCGTGTTTTTCATCGCCTTGCTACCGCAGTTCATCAGCTCAGCACACCCGGTGATACCGCAGTTGTGGATTCTCGGGGTAACCTTCGTCGTGCTCGCCACCATTGGCGCGACCAGTTATGCGCTGTTCGCAACTTCAATTCGACGCTTGCTTGCTTCGGCGCGCGCGCAAAGAATCTATAGCCTGGTCGGCGGCGGGCTGTTGGTTGCTGCCGGGATTTGGGCTCTCAGTACAAAGCGTGTAATCTCTACGGCATAATGCGAACCCGGTTTATCAGCTGTCTGCTCTGCTGTTGCCTGCTGCTGGCGCTGTCCGGCTGCGGTAACAAGGGACCCCTGGTATTGCCCGAGGAAGAAGAGAAAAAAGCCAGGACTGTTAGCGGATAGCCATGGATCATTTCGAATATAAACAGGGTGAACTCTATTGCGAGGACGTCACCATCGCAGATCTTGCCGATAACTACGGCACGCCGCTGTTCGTCTATTCGCGCGCTACGCTGGAGCGCCATTGGCATGCCTTCGACAACGCGCTCGACGGGCACGATCACCTGGTCTGTTACGCGGTCAAGGCAAACTCCAATCTCGCCGTACTGAACCTGCTGGCACGCCTCGGCTCGGGCTTCGATATTGTTTCCGGTGGCGAACTGCAGCGCGTGCTGCAGGCCGGCGGCAATGCGGAGCGCATCGTCTTTTCCGGGGTCGGTAAACTGGCGCATGAAATCGAAACCGCGCTGGATCTGGATATTCTCTGCTTCAACGTCGAGTCCGCGCAGGAACTCGATCGCATCAATGAAATTGCCGGACGCAAGGGCAAGACGGCGCGCGTCTCCTTTCGCGTCAATCCCGACGTTGACGCCAAAACACATCCCTATATTTCCACCGGCCTCAAGGAAAACAAGTTTGGCGTTGCCTTTGCCGATGCCGAGGAAATTTACCTGAAAGCATCCGCGCTCGAGAACATCGACGTCATCGGTATGGACTGCCACATCGGTTCACAGTTGACCGAAATGTCACCCTATATCGATGCGTTTGATCGGCTGCTGGGGTTGATTGATCGCCTGCGGCAGCAAGGCGTGAATATTCATCACCTGGACCTCGGTGGCGGCCTCGGCATTCGTTATCGCGACGAGGAGCCGCCGCTTCCGGCTGAATGGGCCAGCGCCCTGCGCGAGCGTCTGCAGAAATTTGACGGCACCATTATCATCGAACCGGGTCGCGCCATCGCTGGCAATGCGGGCATCCTGGTCAGCCGGGTCAACTATCTCAAGCACGGAGCCGATAAAAACTTCGCCGTCATCGATGCGGCAATGAACGACTTGATCAGGCCTTCACTCTACGGTGCCTGGCAGGAGATTATCCCGGTTCGGCAGGACAGCGCTGCTGTCGAGAAGACCTACGACGTGGTCGGCGCGATTTGTGAATCGAGCGACTTTCTCGGCAAAGATCGCGCGTTACGCCTGGAGCAAGATGACTTGCTCGCCATTAGATCGAGCGGGGCTTACGCGTTCGGTATGGCGTCCAACTACAATACCCGCACCCGCGCGGCCGAGATTATGGTGGATGGCGATCGGCATTACTGCGTGCGTGAGCGTGAGAGCTTTGCCGACCTGGTCCGCGGCGAGTCACTGTTACCATGAAACTGAAGTTTGCGAAGATGCACGGTCTCGGTAACGATTTTGCCGTTATCGATGCCATCAACCAGCATTTTGAACCGCGCCCGGATCTGGTCAGGCGCTGGGCCGATCGTTACGATGGCATCGGCTTCGATCAAATGCTGATCGTCGAAAAACCCGATAGCGACACCGCCGCATTCAAGTACCGGATCTTCAACGCCGATGGCGGCGAGGTTGCGCAATGCGGCAATGGCGCCCGCTGTTTCGCGCGCTTCGTACGTGAACAGGGACTGACCACGCTGGACGTTATCCCGGTAGAAACGAGTTCGGGACTGTTGAAGCTCGAAGCAATCGATACAACCCGTTATCGCGTCGATATGGGCATTCCGAGATTTGAGCCTGCCGAGATTCCTTTGCGCGCCGAGCAACTGCAGGATCTTTACCAGGCTGATTACGACGGCCATGAAATCAGTTTCAGCGCCATGTCGATCGGAAATCCACACATGGTTATCCAGGTTGACGATGTTGATAGCGCGGGTGTAGAAACCATCGGGCCCTATTTCGAGACAAACCTGTTATTCCCCGACGGCGTAAACGTCGGCTTTATGCAAATTGTTACGCGAGACACTTTCAAATTACGCGTTTTCGAGCGCGCCGTGGGTGAAACCCGCGCCTGCGGCAGTGGCGCCTGCGCCGCAATGGTTGCCGGGGTGCAACTAGGCCTGCTGGAACCGGTCGCAAAAGCGTTACTGCGGGGCGGCGAGCTCAAACTGGAATGGCAAGGCGACGCAAACCCCGTTATGATGACGGGCGAAACGGCTATGGTTTATCAGGGCGAAATCGATTATGAGTGAAGTATCCGCTGAACAACAGCAATCCGATCCAACAGACGAGACAAAAGTGGTTCAGTACCTGCGAGAAAATCCCGAGGTACTGATGGCTTACCCGGAGGTTTTTTCCTCCCTTGTGATCCCGCACATGACCGGCGGCGCAACTTCACTGGTGGAACGCCAGCTCAAGTTACTGCGCGAAGAAAACCAGGCGCTGAAGTCCAAAATCGACGAGCTGGTCGGTATCGCCCGCGAAAACGAGGAGCTGAACCAGCGTTTTCATCGCCTCGCACTGGAGCTGATGAATACCGATCAGCTGCACGACATACTGTCGATGGTACAGGACCAGGTGCAGACCTTCTTTTATACCGATTTTGTCTGTTTCCGCTTCCTTCCGGGTGTTGGCGAGGCAGAAAATATTCTCGACGGGCTTTATCTCGATAGCGAAAGCGACATCGTCGATAGTGTCAAACCCTGGATAGAAGCGCGCAAACCGGTCTGCGGCCAACAGGATGAAAACATAAACCGCGGGCTATTCGGTCCAGATATCCGCATAGGTTCGAGTGCATTGATCCCGCTTTACCACACTGACGATCTCGGGCTGCTGTGCCTTGGCAGCGTTAACGCCGATCGTTTCGGTGTCAGCATGGGCACTATTTTTCTGCAGCAGCTGGGCGAACTGGTCAGTACGCGTTTGAAGATCCTGCTGCAGGCTGGGTAGCCAGGATGGACCAGTATCTGGACCTGTTCATCCAGATGTTACGCAGTGAAAAGTATTACTCACCGCATACCTGCACCAACTACCGGCGCGATCTGAATCAGTTCAGACAATACCTGGCTGGCAACGAGATTGAAACCTGGGCCCGGGTCAGCCATGCGGAGGTCAGTGGTTTTGCCGCCAAACGCCATCGCATGGGGCGCAAGAGCCGCACTATTCAGCGCGAGTTATCCTCGATCCGCAGCTTTTACCAGTTTCTGATCCGCAGCGCGGTCGTCACCAAAAACCCGGCGCTCGATGTGAGTGCGCCCAAAAGAGACAAGCCCCTGCCCAAAACCTGCGATGCCGAAACCATCGACCGCCTGCTGTCGATTGCCGATAACAGCAATGCACTTCAGGTTCGCGACGCGGCGATTTTCGAATTGATTTATTCCTCGGGCCTGCGACTCGCCGAGCTCGTTAACATCAATCTCGATGATATCGACCTGGTGCAAAAACAACTGGTGGTTACCGGCAAGGGGAATAAAACCCGTTACCTGCCGGTCGGCTCCCGGGCCGTCGCCGCGGTTAAGCGCTGGCTAAAACTGCGCCAGGATTTCACCCGGGACGGCCAACAGGCGGCCCTGTTTCTGAGCAAGCAGGGCAAGCGTATCTCTCCGCGCAACGTGCAAAGCCGGCTCAACCAGTTGATCCAGCGCCAGGCGCTTGATCAGCATTTGTCACCGCATACATTGCGCCACTCTTTTGCCACTCATATGCTCGAATCCAGCTCAGACCTGCGCGCGGTGCAGGAATTGCTCGGACACGCGAATATAGCAACCACCCAGGTGTACACGCATCTTGATTTCCAGCACCTGGCCAGGGTATACGATGGAGCACATCCGCGCGCTAAGCGTAAATGAGTTCAGTCCTGCGCCGCGCCTGCGGCGATAACCCTGAAAACTTGTATTTATTTCCGTTCGCCCATATATCACAATGTCCGTATTGACATTACCGGGGCGGGATCTTGGAACAGTTCGAAGGCACTACGATATTATCGGTGCGTCGTAATAACAGCGTCGTGATTGGCGGCGACGGCCAGGTCAGCCTGGGTAACACAATCATGAAGGGAAACGCGCGCAAGGTACGCCGGCTTTACCAGGATAAGGTCGTCGCCGGTTTTGCCGGCGGTACTGCCGATGCGTTTCTGTTATTCGAGCTGTTCGAGGGTAAGCTCGAGAAACACAGCGGCCAGATGGTTCGCGCCGCGGTCGAGCTGGCCAAGGAATGGCGCTCCGATCGAGCGCTGCGAAGACTCGAAGCACTGCTTTGCGTCGCCAACGAAGAGGCTTCACTGATCATCTCGGGTAACGGTGACGTCATTGAACCCGAAGATAGCCTGATGGCAATCGGTTCGGGTGGTGCCTATGCCCAGGCGGCCGCACGCGCGATGCTTGACACGACCGAGATGAGTGCGCGTGAGATTGTCGAGAAGGGGCTGCAGATCGCCGGCGAGATTTGCGTATTCACCAATCTCAAGCATACTTTCGAAGCAATCGATTACTAGGTTAAAGCCTTGGATACCAAAACCATTACACAGTCGCCAATGACTCCTCGCGAGATTTCGCAGGAGCTCGACAATCATATCATCGGTCAGGACAAGGCCAAGCGCGCGGTTGCCATTGCGCTGCGTAATCGCTGGCGACGCCAGCAGGTCAGCGAGGAGCTGCGCAACGAAATTACGCCCAAGAATATCCTGATGATGGGACCCACAGGGGTTGGCAAAACCGAGATCGCGCGCCGCCTGGCACGACTCGCCAACGCGCCTTTTATCAAGGTCGAAGCAACCAAGTTTACCGAGGTCGGTTACGTCGGCCGTGATGTCGAATCCATCATCCGCGACCTGGTTGATGTGTCAATCAAGCAAATGCGCGAGTCGGAAGTCGGCCGGGTGCGTCACCGCGCCGAGGATGCCGCCGAGGAGAAAGTGCTGGATGCATTACTGCCCCGTCCGAAAGACTTTACCGGGGAAGCCGACGCCAGCAGTGACGGTACGCGTCAGAAATTTCGCAAAATGTTGCGCGAGGGCAAAATCAACGACAAGGAGATCGAAATTGATCTGCAACTACCGTCGCTTGGCGTCGAGATCATGGCGCCACCCGGAATGGAGGACATGACCAACCAGCTGCAGGGTCTGTTCCAGAACCTGGGTAATCAGAAAACCAAGACCCGTAAGTTGCGCGTCGAGGATGCGCTGAAAATGCTGACCGACGAAGAAGCCGCAAAGTTAATCAATGAAGATGAACTGAAACTGACAGCGCTCGAAAATGCGGAACAAAACGGCATCGTCTTTATCGATGAAATCGACAAGGTCGCAAAGCGCGGTGAAACCAGCGGCACCGACGTATCACGCGAGGGCGTGCAGCGTGACCTGTTACCCCTGGTCGAGGGCTGCACCGTGACTACCAAGGCCGGCATGATTAAAACGGATCATATTTTATTCATCGCCTCGGGTGCCTTCCACGTTTCCAAGCCCAGCGACCTGATCCCGGAGCTGCAGGGACGCCTGCCGATACGGGTTGAACTCTCGGCGCTGACCGTAAACGATTTCGTGCGTATCCTGCGTGAGCCGAATGCCTCGCTGACGGAACAGTACACCGCGTTGATGGAAACCGAGGGTGTCGGCCTGGTGTTTACCGATGAAAGTCTTGCGCGCATTGCCGAAGTTGCCTGGCAGGTTAACGAAAAGCAGGAAAATATAGGTGCACGCCGTTTGCATACGGTAATGGAGCGGCTGCTCGAAACCGTCAGCTTCGACGCTTCGGACATGGTCGAACAAACCATTACCATCGATGCCGATTACGTTAACGAGCATCTCGGCGAGCTATCGCTGGACGAAGACCTGTCACAGTACATACTCTGATGAAGCCGACTGAAATAAATTTGCATAAAGTGTCACGCGTACTCGAACTCAGCTTTGAGGACGGTTCAAGTTTCAAGTTACCGGTCGAATACTTGAGGGTCTACTCGCCTTCCGCCGAGGTGCAGGGCCACGGTCCCGGCCAGGATGTGCTGCAGGTTGGCAAGGAAGACGTTAATATCAACAGTATCGAGCCGATGGGTCATTATGCGGTCAAGCTTGCCTTTGACGATAATCACGACTCCGGTATTTACAGCTGGGACTACCTGTACGAACTCGGCGTGACCTACGAAGAAAGATGGCAACATTACCTGGAGCGACTCGAGGCAGAGGGTCATAAACGCAAGCCGGACGCCTGAGGCTCATCAATCCTGTGCGATCGGGAATCGCAAACCATAAGGTCGCAGCCTCGGTAAATCGACCGCTGTTCTGCACGAAAAGCACGCTGCTCCATGGCATGACCTGCGCGGGAATGACGCAATCGATGTCACGTGTTATGGTTCGATGATGCGCGAAAAAACTACCACAGACTTTGGTTTCGAAGAGATCCCGGTCGCAGAAAAGCAGGGCCGGGTGGGCGCCGTATTCAGTTCGGTTGCGCAAAAATACGACCTGATGAACGACGTCATGTCGCTGGGTGTGCATCACTTGTGGAAGCGCTTCACGCTCGAAATGTGTGGTTTGCGCCCCGGGCACAAGGTACTCGACCTCGCTGCTGGCACCGGTGACCTGGCGCTTAAACAGGCGCAAATGGTCGGCACAGGCGGCGTTGTCGTTCTGGCCGACATTAACGCCGAAATGTTAAATCGGGGGCGAGACCGGTTGATCGACAATGGCTATGTTAGCCGAGTCGAAGCCGTGCAATGCAACGCCGAACTATTGCCATTCGCTGACAATTATTTCGACTGCATCACTATTGCTTTCGGCCTGCGCAATGTCACCGACAAGGGCGCTGCTCTGGCATCGATGCGGCGCGTTCTGAAACCCGGCGGTCGGCTTTGCGTGCTCGAATTTTCCAAACCGATTTACCAGCCGCTGGATAAGCTCTACGATTTCTATTCCTTCGAAATTCTGCCGCGCATGGGAGAGTTAATCGCCGGCGACCGCGACAGTTACCAGTATCTTGCCGAATCGATTCGAGTGCATCCGGACCAGCAGGCGTTGAAACAAGTCATTATCGAGCAGGGTGGCTTTGACGAAGTCGAGGTGCACAATCTCAGCGGTGGTATCGTCGCCCTGCATCGTGCGTTCAAGTACTAGGTGGTCTTTTCAGCGTGCAATCTTCCGACAACTTAAGTGCAACCCTCCTCGAGTCGATACAGAATTCACTAGTCGTTGCAGCCGAAATCGGTGCCAATCGGCTGCTCGGCCTGGACCAGGACGCGCTCGCGCGTTGTCAGGAAATGCAGGGGTATTGCATTGCCATCGATGTTACCGATCTCGATTTCCAGCTCTATTGTCACCCGGGATCCTGGGGCGTCCGCCTGAGCAGAGCTGCGGTACCGGGCAAACCACCGGATGCGACGATTTCGGGGCGCCTGATCGGCCTGGTCAATCTTGCGACACTGGACGATAAGGTTTCGACATCGATGCAGGAACGCGTCAGCTTCCAGGGTAATGTGGCGCTGGCGCAAAAGATGCAGAAGATTCTTTCTGACCTGGATATCGACTGGGAAGAAGCATTGGCACGACGCACGGGTGATGTAATGGCTTTCCAGGTCAATCAGCGCTCACGCAAGCTTGCGGCCTGGTTGCGACAAAGCACCGATTCATTGCTGCAGACTAGCAGCGAGTACCTGCGTGAAGAGGCGCGTCTCAGTCCCACGGTGACCGAGTTCGAGGATTTTCAATCAAGGCTTACCGAGCTCAAGCATGATGTCGCGCGCACCGATGCCAGACTGCAGCAGCTGCTCGCAAAAATTGAACCGCAGTGATGCGCAAACTGTCACGCCTGATCTCGATTAATTTCACGCTGGCCCGTTTCGGGCTCGACGAAATCGTTTTATCGATGCATTTCTTCCGCCCGCTATATTGGCTGGGCAAGATTAATCCGTTCAACTGGTTCCGGAGCAACGACCGCAGTGAGGCCGTGCGCCTGCGCTTATGTATCGAGTCGCTGGGGCCGATCTTCATCAAGTTCGGGCAAATGATGTCAACGCGGCGTGATCTGTTCGGTGACGAAATTGCCGACGAACTCGAGAAATTGCTCGACCAGGTACCACCGTTTCCCTGGCACCAGGCCCGCGATATCATCGAGCAGCAACTGGGAATGCCGCTGGAGCAGGCGTTTAGCAAATTTGATGAGCGAGAAATCGCCTCCGCCTCGATTGCACAGGTGTATGGCGCGCAACTGCCCGATGGACGTGACGTCGTTGTCAAGATCGTACGCCCCGGTATCGAACAGAAAATTCGCCAGGATATCGAAGTCTTGATGTTGCTCGCAAAAATGGCCGATCGTTACTGGAATCAAGCCAGGCGGGTTAAGCCGATCCAGGTAGTGCGCGAATTCGAAACCACTATCTTCAATGAGCTCGACCTGATTCGGGAAGCCGCCAACGCCAGCGAGCTGCGCCGCAACTTCGAGGATTCACCCGACCTTTACGTGCCGTCGTTGCACTGGGATTATTGCCGCTCCCGCGTCATGGTCATGGAACGCATAAGCGGTATTCCAGTATCCGACATCAAGCAGTTACAGGAACATGACATCAACTTCGAGGTTTTATCACGCAAGGGCGTAGAGATCTTTTTTACGCAGGTATTTAAACACAACTACTTCCATGCCGACATGCATCCGGGCAATATTTTTGTTGATGCCAGCAATCCCCGGAACCCTAAGTATATCGCGGTTGATTTTGGCATCATGGGCTCCCTGTCAACCAGCGATCAACGCTACCTGGCGGAAAATTTCGTTGCATTTTTTAATCGCGATTACCGTCGTGTCGCCGAACTGCACGTCGATTCCGGCTGGGTCGACCATGGCACCCGTATCGACGAGTTCGAAGCCACTATCCGCAGCGTTTGCGAGCCCATGTTTCAACGCCCGCTGGCAGAGATCTCGTTCGGACAACTGCTGCTGCGCCTGTTCCAGACGGCACGCAGGTTTAACATGGAGATTCAGCCCCAATTGCTGTTACTCGAAAAAACCTTTCTGCATATCGAGGGCATCGGCCGGCAATTATATCCCCAGCTGGATCTCTGGGACACGGCCAAACCCTTTATCGAACGCTGGCTTTCCGAGCAGTTGGGTAGCGCTGCCCTGGTCAGGGGCTTGAAAAAAAACCTGCCCTACATCGCCGAACATTTACCGGACCTGCCACAGCTTGCTTTCAAGGCGCTTGATCGAATTGCCAACGATGAGCTCCAGGTGGAGCTGCGCTCACAACAGATTGATGACTTGAAGCACGAAATTCGGCGGGCAAACCGGCGTAATATCCGCGCCGTTATCGGTGGCAGCTTTGTGATCAGTGCGAGTATTATCATGGGGCTCGACGGTATCGCCCCGATCATGGTTGGAAGCGGACAAAT
>CALZHS010000022.1 GCA_945787265.1 uncultured Gammaproteobacteria bacterium
CAGGATACGGCGCAGGATGTAGCCGAGCATTAACGCCTGGCCTCGTCTAACCAGAAAGTATCGGGCTTGTAGATTCCGAAATACGCACCCGGAGAAATATCGTAAAAGCCGGTCGCGGGCACATTGTGCAGGTAATTGCTGACCACGACCGGATGCGGAACATGGTTAACGATTCCGATGGTGAACATATTATCCCGGTGAATTTCGAGAATCTGGTGCCAGATCGACTCGCGTTGCTCATGGGTGTTAGCCTGTGCCCACTGATCATGCAGTTCGACCAGTTTTCGCGCTGCCGGAAGATCCGGTGGTTCACCGCTTTTTCCGCTCGATTCGTAATAAGAACCCCACTTGGGCCACTGGTACTGGTACTTGGAGGTTGGCGCCAGCTCACTGGGGCTGTTCTCCGCGGTCGGTATCGCGTTCTCGATGCCTGACCAGATAGACATCATTGCGTCTCCGGAAAAGATCCGGTTGCGGAAAACTTCACGCGTCGACGGAATACTGTAGAGCTTGATACCTGCCTTGAGCCAGCTGTCATGAATCAGCTCGAGAACATCGGTCTGCTCGGTGCTTTCCCCTGCCGTCTGGATGAGTATCTCGAGGGGCCTCCCGTCCGGCAGTAACCGAACTCCGCGGTCGTCACGCTCGGTCAGGCCGATTTCGTCCAGCAACTGGTTCGCGTGCTCCAGGTCGAATTCGATCCAGGCACTTTTGTATTCCGGCTTGAACAGCACGCCCTCCTCCAGGATCGCGTTGTTGCTTTCCTGGACCAGCCCAAAATATACCACCTGGTTAATTTCGTGACGGTGTATCGCCAGCGACAGCGCATGTCGAAACCGTAAGTCACGCATCAATTGACGGTAGACTTTATCGTTGGTGTTCAGGTTCGGATAGAGCGCAATATGCGCACCCTTGGCAGTTTGCCACAGGCGCACGTCAAAATTATTTCGCTTCGAGGCCGATTTTAAAAAGGTATAGTTATCCATGCGCAGGTAACGTGCCTGCAGGTCCGACTCGTTGGCGCCGGTTTTAGCGGGTACCAGCTTGCTGGAGGCGATATTGATTGCGATCGAATCGATATACGGTAACTGCCGACCATTCTGATCCACGCGGTGATAATAAGGATTACGCTTGAAAATAAATCTCTCGGAAGGCGGGTAAGTCGTATTGATCCAGGGTTGCAGGGCCGGCAAATCAGGATTGGTCGCCTTGTAGGGACGATCATGGCTCACGTGTACTCCCATCCAGTTGCGTTTTCCGGATTCTTCAACCATCCGGGAAAGGTTCTCCTCGCTTTGATAGCGCGCGTGAAACTGACGCAGGTAGTGGGCGGGCTTGTAAATATAAAGTGGCGCCGCACCGGCCAGCGCCGGAAGAAAATAGGGATTTGGATTCGACCAGCTGTAACGCACCGTGTAAAGGTCGGGGTACTCGACCCGGGGTAGCTCGCCATCGACAATGAGCCGCTTGTTTGGCCCACCCTTCGACAGCTCCGGGTTGGTGGCGACATCCTCCCAGTAGTAGCGAAAGTCCTCGCTGGTAAACGGGTGGCCGTCCGACCATTTGTGGCCCTTGCGCAAATGCAGCGTAAAGATCCGGTTTTCCTGGATATCCACGTGCTTCAGGATATCGGCCTCGAGTTCCAGTTCCGGGGTATAGCCAACCAGGCGTGCATAACCGTATATCACAATCTGTCGTATATCCTTCTGTTTGCCCATCAGCAGTCGCAGCTCACCCCCGTGCTCGCCCGGCACCTGGTCGGGACGCAGGCGGGCGACCTGGACATCATCCGGAATCCTGTCGTCGATCGGGGGCAGCTTGCCGGAGGCAACCTGCTCGACCAGCGAGGGGGTTTCCTTGAGCCAGTCCATCGCCTGCACCGTTGTCGAATTAAACATCGACAGGATTAGCAACAGGCTGTTAACTGGGATTTTCACGCTGCTATATCAGAGGGTTTGGAACCAACCGCCACCCTGACGAAATGACCTTCACCGAGTTCCATGAACTCGGTCTTCTGGGTGCCATCTATCGTAAACGGAAACTGCCACAATGCAGGTTCGGAGGCCGCACCCTCGGTAATGGCTTCGAAGCTGAGTGGCTGCGAGAGCTCCGGATGGGGCACCGCGGAAAGCAAAGCCTGGGTATAGGGGTGCACCGGGTTTTCGAACAATTTCGTGCGCGGCGCAATCTCGACGATACGCCCCTGGCACATAACCGCGATGCGATTAGCGATGTAATAGATCACCGCGAGATTATGCGAAATAAAAATATAAGTCAGACCGAGTTCCTGCTGCAGATCCTTCAGCAGATTCAGCACCTGCGCCTGGATCGATACATCGAGTGCCGAAACCGGTTCGTCGCAAATGATCAAATCGGGCTGCAACGCGAGCGCCCTTGCGATGCCGATGCGTTGACGTTGACCACCCGAAAAGCTGTGTGGATAACGGTTCAGGAAACGCGGATCCATCCCTACCAGCCGCAACAACTCGATTGCCATTTCGCGCTGGTAGTCCATATCGCCCCTGCCGTGCACAACCAGCGGCTCGCGTAAAATGTCAAATATCGTCATGCGTGGATTAAGCGCACTATACGGATCCTGGAAAATAAACTGCATCCTGCATCTGAAGGCGAGCAAATCGTCACCGCTCAGCGCGCGCACGTCGATTGCCTGGTTACCGTCGTGGTAGACAATTTCACCTTGGTCCGGGGTGATTGCGCGCATGATGATCTTGCTCAACGTGGTCTTGCCGCAACCGCTTTCACCAACCACGCCGAAACACTCACCGCGCTCGATCTGGAAAGACACGTTGTCCACAGCTAAGAGTTCCCTGGCTCCCGTGCCTGACCAGCTGCCAGCGTGTAAATGAAAGGTCTTGCTGATATTCTCGACTCGCAGATGGGGTTCGCTCGAACTGGCAAGCTCATCTGACGAACGTCGTTTAATCAGCGCGCCGGTTTCGGAATGAATCTCCCGCACCGGCACCAGCCGCTCACCTGGTTTGAGGTCGAATCTCGGTACCGCATGCATTAGCGCCTTGAGGTACTCATGCTGGGGATTGCCGAACAGGTCCTGTAGTGGACCGGCTTCCATTACCCTGCCGTGATACATCACCACTACCTGCTCCGCCATGTTGGCAACGACACCCAGGTCATGCGTAATCAGCAACAGGGCCATGCCCAGTTCGGCCTGCAGCTCCCTGATCAACTTCAGGATGCGTGCCTGTATGGTTACATCCAGCGCGGTGGTAGGCTCGTCGGCAATCATTAACGATGGATGGCATATCATCGCCATTGCAATCATGGCACGTTGACGCAGTCCACCCGACAGTTCGAAAGGATACATGTTCAAAGCCCGCGCGGGATCTGCAAATCCGACGTGTTCCAGCATCGTCTCGGTGAGTTTCAATCCTTCCTCGCGACTCGCGTCCCGATGCAGAAACAACGCCTCGCTGATTTGATCACCGATGGTATGCACCGGTGACAGTGACGTCATGGGCTCCTGGAATATGATCGAGATACTTCCCCCTCGAATTTGACGCATTTGCGCGCTTTCAGGGTCAAGTTTTGCGATATCGAGCCGATGCCCGATCTCGGGGCTGTCGTAAAGTATTTCGCCCGCACTAATCGTGGCGTTGCGCGGCAGGATACCCATGATCGCCTGCGAGGTTACCGACTTTCCGGAACCTGACTCTCCGACCAGAGCAACCGTTTCACCCGGATTGATGCTGAAAGACACATCCTTGAGTGCCGGCACGGGGCTGCCCTGCAGGTCGAAATCAACCGCCAGATTATTGACCTCTAGCAGGGCCGGTTGTTGGCTCATATCATCGATGTGCGGCTCCTCGACTGGCTGCCTTTTACAGGCTGTTTGTCGCGATTATATGTTATTTTTTGACGTAATAATCCATGTACCAGGCGGCAAATTGTTGCAAACCCTGTTCAATTGAAACCGATGGTGAATAACCGGTATCCGCAACCAGATCCTCGATATCGGCAAAAGTGTCCTCGACATCGCCCGGCTGCGCGGGTAATAGTTCACGGTCGGTTGTCTTGCCCAGGGCCTGCTCCATCAGCTCGATGTAACGTAGTAACTCTACCGGCTCGCCGCGACCGATATTGTATATTCGCCAGGGCGCCCGGCTGCTTGCCGGATCTGGTTCCAATCCTGACCAGTCCGGGTTTTCTGCCGGTACCCGGTCCAGGCAGCGCACCACGCCATCAACGATATCGTCGATGTAGGTGAAGTCCCGACTGTGCCGACCCCGGTTAAACACCTTGATCGGCTCACCCCGAGTAATTGCATCGGCAAACAGTATTGGCGACATGTCCGGCCTGCCCCAGGGTCCATATACGGTAAAGAAACGCAGCCCGGTGCTCGGCAACTGGTAGAGATGGCTATAGCTATGCGCCATTAATTCGTTTGCCTTTTTGGTGGCCGCGTACAACGAGACCGGGTGATCGACATTGTCCGAGGTGCTAAAGGGTATTTTTTCGTTGGCGCCATAGACCGAGCTTGACGACGCATAGACAAGATGCTCGACGTCATGATTTCTGCAGCACTCAAGCAAATTACCAAATCCGACCAGGTTGCTGTCGATATAGGCCCTGGGATTTTCCAGCGAATAGCGCACGCCGGCCTGTGCCGCCATGTTCAGCACACGCTCGAATTCGTGCTGACTGAAGAGCGCCGCAAGCGCATCCGTATCCGCAAGATCGAGTTCGACGAAGCGGAAGTTATCGTGCTGTTTTAGTTGCGCGAGGCGTGCCTGTTTCAGACCGACATCGTAATAGTCGTTCAAATTGTCGATCCCTACGACGTCGTCACCTCGCTGACACAGGCTGTCGGCGAGCGCGTAGCCAATAAATCCGGCGGCACCGGTAACGAGTAGTTTCATATCTATCCGAGGGTTACGCGCTCAAGCGCGGTTCAGTTTAGCGGGCAACCCGGAAGGACTTCGCGTTCAGACGTTTGACAGGTCCTAACCGGTGCGCCAGCAGAATCATCGCGATAATCGCATAAATCGTCGGTTCAAGGTAGTCGGCCCTGGTTAACCAGACAAAGTGCAGTACCCCGAGCAGTATCACCAGGTAGACCAGTTGATGCAGGGTTTTCCAGTTTTTGCCGAGCCGCCGGATCATCGCCTGGTTGGAGGTAATCGCGAGCGGCAGCATCAGCAGCAGCGCGCTGAAGCCAAGCGTTATGTAGGGGCGCTTGATGATATCCTCGATCATGCCGCCAGGGTCGAGCGAATGATCGGCAATAAACCAGATCGAGAAGTGGCAACAGCCGTAGAAGAAGGTATAAAGACCAAGCATGCGGCGGAAACGAATAAACGATGCCTGGCCGGTCCACTGCCGCAACGGGCTCAGGCTCAACGTAACCAGCAGCAATCGCAGTGTCCAGTCACCGGTTTCATGGGTCAGTTTTTCGACCGGGTTGGCGCCCAGTAAGTCATTGAAGGCAGCCCACAGCAACAGGCTGAAGGGCACCAGGCAAAGCAGGTGCACGAGCGGTTTGGCGTAAGCGGACTTGAGCGCCGCGGCGAGCGACATACTAGAAATTAACGGTCAGGTCCAGGTCGTCGTAAAGCCCTGCAACTTCTTCCTCGTAGCCGTTGAACATCAGCGTATCGCGCTTGAATATCTCTCCAATGCGACGCTCGCGCTTCTGCGACCAGCGCGGGTGGTCAACGGTCGGATTGACGTTCGAGTAAAAACCATACTCGCTCGGTGCCGCCATGTTCCATGAAGTCAGCGGCTGCACTTCGCTAAACTCGATACCGACGATCGACTTGATACTCTTGAAGCCGTACTTCCACGGCACGACCAGTCGAATCGGCGCGCCGTTCTGGTTGGGCATGGTCTTGCCATACATACCAACCGACAAAATCGTCAACGGGTGCATCGCCTCGGCGATGGTCAAGCCTTCACGGTAGGGCCAGTTCAAAACCGAGCGCTGCTGTCCGGGCATGCGCACCGGGTCATGCAGGGTTTTAAAAGCGACGTATTTTGCTTTAGAGGTCGGCTGGAAAGTGCTCAATATCGATCCCAGCGGAATACCGAGCCACGGAATCACCATCGACCAGGCTTCGACACAGCGCAGTCGGTAGATGCGTTCCTCGATCGGAAATGGTTTGACCATTTCCTCGAGGCCATAGGTACCCGGCTTTTCACATTCCCCACTGACCACGATGTTCCAGTCATCGGTTTTAAAGCGACGCGAATTTTTCTTGGGGTCGTCCTTGCCGGTGCCAAATTCATAAAAGTTGTTGTAGCTGGTCGCATCCTCTTCATCGGTAATTTCTTCATCCAGTGAAATCGCCTTTTCCTGATAGTCGCCAATTTTGAGCGAAGCCTGCGCGGCCGCCCAGGGATTTAACAGCAGAGCCCCCCCGATGGTGCCGGCCGCCTTCATAAATTCGCGCCGTCGCAAATAAAGCGACTCCGGCGTTACCTCGGATTCCGGGATTTCCCAGCTTTTCCTGATTTTGATCATTGTTAGCCCCTTGTCTGGTATGGCTTCTAGACCACGTTTACGGCGCCTAGTTCCGGACTGCATTCAAGCCGACGATGTGATATCGCCTGTATTACAGGGTCAGGCTGTCGCGTTGGCAGTGCCGATTTTCGCAAACAACGGTTGATTCTCGACTGCAACCATTAACCCAGGTCTAATTGTACCGGTTAACCGAGCCAGCGGCGTGCATTGCGAAACATATGCATCCAGGGGCCATATTCGGCCCACTCTGGCGGATGCCAGGAGTTCTGCACGCTGCGGAAAATACGTTCCGGATGGGGCATCATGATCGTGAAACGGCCATCGTCGCTGGTGAAGCCATTCAGGCCCAACTCCGAACCGTTCGGATTAAGCGGGTAGATTTCGCTGGGCTTACCGGTCGCATCGACGTAGCGCAAACAGGCGAGCCTGCTTTCGAGCAGGTCGGCCGCGGAATGATCCCGGGTCTCGATGCGGCCTTCGCCGTGCGCGACCACAACCGGCAGCATCGAGCCCTGCATTGCGTCGAGAAACAGCGACGCTGATTCGAGTATTTCGGCCATCACGAAGCGCGCCTCGAACTGCTCCGATTTGTTGCGCACGAAGCGCGGCCAGTGCGCAGCTCCCGGGATCATCTGATACAGATTCGACATCATCTGGCAACCGTTACAAATGCCGAGCCCGAAGCTGTCGTCACGACCGAAGAATGCCGAGAACTCGTCGTAAGCCCGGGGATTATAGAGAATCGATTTTGACCAGCCCTCACCCGCGCCGAGTACATCCCCATAGGAGAAGCCCCCGCAGGCGGCGATTCCCTGGAAGTCGGCAAGGCTCTCGCGGCCGCTGATAATATCGCTCATGTGAATATCGATTGTGCTGAAGCCCGCGCGATCAAAAGCCGCCGCCATTTCGACCTGGCCGTTGACGCCCTCCTCGCGCAGGATTGCGATTCGTGGTTTCGCACTGCCAACCAGTGCCGCACCGATATCTTCGGCCGGATCGAAGCTCAGCGCCGAGAATAATTTCGGTTTCTGTGCCGGCTGTAGCAGTTCGAATTCCTGCTGCGCGCACTCGGGATTATCGCGCAACGACTGCATCTGGTAAGAGGTTTGTGCCCAGGCGCGCTGTAAATCAACGATACCTTCATCAATGATCGTCTCGCCGGAATGAACTATTTGCAGGCGCTCGTTACTCGCAGGCGCACCGATTCGGTGGCAGATATGTGCAATACCGGCATCGTCGAACATGGCTTCGATACGAGGTAGATCTCGCTCCAGCACCTGGATCACCACGCCGAGCTCCTCGGCAAACAGGGCGGCCAGCACATCGTCACCAAGACTCGAGCTGTCGCAGCGTAACCCGCTACGACCCGCAAAGGCCATTTCGCACAGGGTTACGATTAATCCGCCATCGGAGCGGTCGTGGTAGGCAAGCAGCAGTTCCTGCTCGAGCATCGATTGCAGCACAACAAACGCCGATTTGAACAAGCCGGGGTCATCAAGGTCCGGCCCATGGTTACCGAGCTGGTTATATACCTGGGTTAGCGCAGAGGCCCCAAGTCGATTACGGCCGTGGCCCAGGTCAAGCGTCAGCAGGCATGAATTCTCGTCGGTCGACTTGATGTCAGGGGTCACCGTTTTACGCACGTCGGCAACTGGCGCAAACGCCGATATTATCAACGACAGCGGTGCGGTAACTGCTCTCTCGCTTACCCCGTCGTTCCAGCGGGTCCGCATCGACAGCGAGTCCTTGCCCACTGGAATCGTGATACCCAGTTGCGGGCAGAGTTCCATGCCAACCGCCGCTACCGTGTCAAACAGGCGCGCGTCTTCCCCGGGGTGCCCCGCTGCCGCCATCCAGTTGGCGGATAAAACCGTGCGCGACAGGTCGCCCACCCACGCGGATCCCATGTTGGTCAGGGCTTCACCAATTGCGATGCGCCCGGCAGCAGGCGCATCGATCAGGGCCAGTGGTGTACGCTCACCCATGCTCATGACTTCCCCGCTGTAACCCCGGTAATCACTCAGTGTAACCGACGCGTTGGCGACCGGAACCTGCCATGGACCCACCATTTGATCGCGCGACACCAGGCCGCTAACCGAACGATCACCGATGCTGATCAGGAAGGTCTTATCGGCAACAGTGGGTAACTGCAAAACGCGGTACAGCGCCTGTTTCAGATCGACCGCGCTGCGATCAAATTCGGGTTGCAGGGTTTCACGATGCTCAGCATCCCTGTGCATTTTTGGTGGTTTTCCGAGCAGGACATCGAGCGGCAGGTCCACCGGCGTGTTATCAAAATGTGGGTCTTCGACCCGCAAGTGACGCCGCTCGGTCGCCTTGCCAAGCACCGCGTAAATGCAGCGTTCGCGCTCGCACAGGGCGATAAAGTCATCGAGTCGTTCATCGGCAACCGCGAGTACGTAACGCTCCTGGCTTTCATTGCACCAGATTTCCATCGGCGACATACCCGGCTCGTCATTCGGAACGCGACGCAAATCCAGTTCCGCACCGCGCAGAGCGTCATTCACCAGTTCGGGTAACGCGTTGGACAATCCGCCCGCACCGACATCGTGAATCGAGAGAATCGGGTTAGCGTCTCCCTGCGCCAGGCAACGGTCGATAACCTCTTGCACCCGACGCTGCATTTCCGGGTTGCCACGCTGCACCGAGGCGAAATCAAGCTGTTCACTGCTGCTGCCACTTGCCATTGACGATGCCGCGCCGCCACCGAGGCCAATCAGCATCGCCGGACCACCAAGCACAATCACGTTGGCACCAGGCGGGATATCCTGTTTTTCGACATGCTCGCGTCGAATCAAACCGACCCCTCCGGCTACCATGATCGGCTTATGATAACCGCGCACTTCCGGCCCACTCTCGGCGACAACGCTTTGCTCGTAGGTACGAAAATAGCCACAGGTATTAGGTCGGCCAAATTCGTTGTTGAACGATGCAGCTCCGATTGGACCCTCGATCATGATATCAAGTGCCGAGGCAATACGACCCGGTTTGCCATTGTCCTGCTCCCAGGGTTGTTCAAAGCCCGGAATTTTCAGGTTCGACACCGAGAAACCACACAGACCTGCCTTTGGTTTGGAGCCCGTGCCGGTTGCGCCCTCGTCGCGTATCTCGCCACCCGAACCCGTGGCCGCCCCCGGAAACGGCGATATCGCGGTCGGGTGGTTGTGGGTTTCAACCTTCATCAGGATGTCGAGCTGGGTTTCTTCGTAACGATATTCCAAGGCCTGTGGTGAGGGCGAGAAACGGGTTGCGCGGAAACCCTCGATCACCGCGGAATTATCGTGATAGGCCGACAGGATACCGTCGCTGTGTCGAGCATGCGTATGCTTGATCATCTTGAACAGGGACAATTCCCGTTCAGCGCCATCGATGCGCCAGCTCGCGTTGAAAATCTTGTGCCGACAATGTTCCGAATTGGCCTGTGCGAACATCATCAGCTCAACATCGATCGGATTACGATCCAGCTCGGCATAGGCTTCGATCAGGTAATCGATTTCATCCGCTGACAGCGCCAGACCCAGGTCGGTATTAGCCTGTTCCAGTGCGCTACGGCCCCGGGTTCGCGTATCGATTTCGCTAAAAGCCCGCGGTCTGTGACTCTCAAAAAGCACCTTGCAATCATCGAGACGGGTAAACACGGCTTCGATCATACGATCGTGTAGCAAGTCGGCGGGTACCTCGTCAGCGGTATCAATGGTGTAGAGGATACCGCGTTCGATTCGCTTGACCTGGTTAAGGCCGCAATTATGCGCAATGTCGGTCGCCTTGCTGGCCCAGGGTGAAATCGTGCCCGGACGCGGGACCACGTAGAATTCCTTGCCACTGACGTTTGCCGAATCGAGCGCTGGGCCGTAGGTCAGGAGGTTTTGCAGCACCTGCAGTTGTGCTTCGTCCAGGTCGCTATCGTCGACTTGGACCAGGTGAATAAAGCGACTGCTGAGCCCGTTTACCGTGATCCCTGCGGCGCCCAGTTGTTGTTGTTGTTTTTTAAGTCTGAACTCGGAATGTGCCGGGCTACCGGGCAGGCATAGCATGTTCGATCAGGTCGCTTCACGGGGGTGGAAAGGAGCGCAGATAATAACGGAAAACATCCATGGCTCCAACACAAACGCGTCGCGAGCAATCAATTCTCGGCAAACGAAAGGGTATGGTAGCGATAAAACCGGACC
>CALZHS010000023.1 GCA_945787265.1 uncultured Gammaproteobacteria bacterium
CGCAAAGTAGAGTAGCCCCAGACTGACAATTCCGCTCAGGCTGCGAATAGCGTGATCCAGTGGGCGACGGGTGGCAAGTGCGGTCAAACCAGCAGTCGAAAACAGGATAACCCAGAAAAATCCGCTCGCGAACAGGTAGCGGAATAACATGACCTCGCCCAGGGGGTATTCCCGGTTAACCAGTTCGCGAACCGCGGCACTCAGCAATGCCATCAGCAGCATGTTTCCAATAAAGGTCGCTATCCCGAGCGAGGGGTGGTCGTGGTGTCTGTTAACCAGGCTGGAAGATAATGCCATTTAGCGGTCTCGAGTCAGGCTTTCTTGCTTATCGCAGGTAGGCCAACAGACCGCGAAGTATACTCAATCCAACCTCGCGCCGATACGTTGACTAACGCTATCGCCTCGGCACACCGCAGCCTGGGAGATTAACTAAGTGGAGGCTTCAGCTTTGAAAAAGCCGAAGTTATTTTTCCCCTGGCGCTTGATCTGGTACATCGCCTTATCCGCCGATCGTATCAACGCTTCAGCGGTCGTGCCATTTTCCGGGTATACCGAAATACCGATGCTTGCGCTAACCGATACCTCGACTTTTTCAACCCGAATGGGTTGTATGATTTGCTTGATCAGGCCGGCAGCAATGCGCTCGGCAACCACAAGCTCCGGCAGGCTTGACAGAATGATAATGAACTCGTCACCACCAATACGTGCCACGGTATCCGTTTCACGAATTTCAGCCTTGATACGAAGCGCAGTAGCCTGTAATACCAGGTCACCGAGTTCATGGCCATGCTCATCATTAACTGCCTTGAATCCATCAAGATCCAGGAACATGACCGCTGACATCTGTCCCGTGCGCCGCGCCTCGGCGAGCGACTGATCAAGCCGGTCCTTGCAAAGACGCAGACTCGGTAGTCCGGTCAGGGCGTCATGGTTCGCCAGGAAATGAAGCTCGGCGGCGATTTTTTCACGTTCCTTTATCTCGCCTTCGAGTTGTTTCACCGTATCTGCGAGTTTACGCGTGCGGCTTTTTACCATTGCCTCAAGCGAATCACGGGCTTCCCGCAGGCTCATTTCGGTCTGGGTTTGCTGGGTAATATCCTGCACCACGCCAATCGACTGAATCACGTCACCAGTTGCAGAGCGCAATGCGGTAGCCTGCTCGCGCACCCAGCGCATCTCGCCATCGGACCGGTGTATCCGGTACTCCACGCTGTAATCTTCGCCGTTCTGCTCATGCCCGCTGTAAATTTCCATCAGGTTCACCTGGTCTTCAGGATGAACATCTTCAATATAGTCTGCCCGTGAAGAAACCATGCTCTGGTATTCATCAACCGAGGAACCGTGGATCCTGGCGAAACCCTCGCTGAGATCGGCATAGGTTGCGGTGATCGGGTCATAGGTGAAATGACCGATATCGGTAATCGCCTCGACCTGCTGCGCGATAGCGTCACGGTGCTCAAGCTTTTGCTGGTAAATTTTACGTTCGGTAATGTCCTGCAACAGGCAAAACGAGGAGCTTATTTCGCCATTTTCATCCTTTTCGATCATGCCAATTTCGTAGATGAACCTGACCTCGCCATCGTTACGCAAAATCCGATACTCGATATCGTGCGCACCGGCGTCTCCCTGTGAATTATAGGATTCGGTATAAAACGCCCGGTCCTCCGGATGCACGGTATTGAGCATGAGGTCCCAGGCATTCTGCGACTGCATTATCTCCGCAACGGTCCGATCGAATATACCGGCATAGCCGTTGGAGCAGGATTTGAGAAGCCCGGTTCCAAAGTCCCACTGGCAGTGCCCAATATGCGCCACTTGCTCGGTCGCATCAAGAAACAGTTCCTGATGGCGCAGTCTTTCAACTTCAGCTTCGAGTTTAGAAGTATCCGGGTAATGCTTTGTTTCTGCGGGCAGGCTTAAATCGTTCATGTTTTGGCTAAATCGAATTTGTACATTAAAAACTAGAGACTCACAGAATCCACAAATCCGAAACTGTTCTTGCCCTTACGCTTGATTTCGTACATGGCCTTGTCAGCGGCGCGGATTAATTTTTCGGCGGTGGTGCCGTGCTCGGGATAGAGTGAAATGCCGATACTCGCGGTTATCGTGACTTCAACGTCTTTGATTTTAAGAGGTTTCGCAACCTGCTCGATCACGGTTGCCGCAATTCGTTCCGCGATCGCTGTTTCCGGCAGACTGGACAGGATAATAACAAACTCGTCTCCACCGATTCGCGCAACCGTATCCGTTTCGCGAATTTCTGACTTGATACGATCCGCGGTCGTCTTTAATACCATGTCCCCGAAATCATGGCCGTACTGATCATTGATTTCCTTGAATCCATCCAGGTCCACGAACATAACCGCCGAGGTTTGACGATTACGGCGGGCTTCTGCCAGGGACTGGTCGAGGCGGTCTTTGCACAGGCGCAAACTCGGCAGCCCGGTGAGAGCATCGTGGTTGGCCAGGAAGTCCAGTTCGGCCGCAATTTTTTCACGTTCTTCAATTTCGACCTGCAGCTGCTTGACGGTATTCGCCAGTTCGCGGGTACGTTCAACAACCTGCTGCTCGAGCGAATCTCTGGCACCTATGATTTCCTGCTCGGACTGCTTTTGCCGGGTGATATCCTGCAGCACGCCGATCGATTGCTCCGGTATGCCGTGCGTCATCAGGTAGGCCCGACCTGTCTCGCGCACCCAGCGCAGCTCCCCGTCAGCGCGCCTGAGACGGAACTCCACCTGCCAATCACCCCCCTCGGAAAGAAACTTGTCGTATGCCTTTTGTACCCGGGCAAGATCATCGGCGTATATTATTTCGCTGGACCCCTCGGTTGACACAAGCCGGGTGACAATCTGCTCACAGTCTATACCGTAGATACGAGCCAGGCCTGGACTTACGAAGAGGTACTTCTGCTTGATTTCATCGTAGATAAAGTGCCCAATCTCGGTGATCGCCTCGGCCTGGTTAGCCAGCGCATCCTTGTACAGCAGTTCCTGTTCGCGTGCGACGCGCTCGGTGATATCCTGAATTACCCCGAGTGTCTGCCGCACCCGTCCGTCACTAAATAGCTTGGCCCGGGTAAGTTCGCGCACCCAGCGGATTGAACCATCGGTGCGCTTGATGCGAAATTCCAGCGCGCAATCCTGCCCCGTTTCTTTGTAATGCTCATATTCGTCGGCCACTCGCTGGCGATCCTCGCCAACAATATCTGCAAGATCGTCTTCGACGCTGCGCATTTTTTCCTGGTAAGCCTCGGCCGTGGTTCCGAAAATGCGCGCACAGCCATCACTCAGGTAGACATAGCGCTCCTTGTCCTCATCGTAGATAAAATGACCGATGTCGGTGATGGCTTCGGTCTGGCTTGCGAGCTCATCACGATACTCCAGGTCACGTTCGTACCTGACCTGGTCAGAGACGTCCTGCATGATCCCGAAGCTACCGTGCTCGATCCCATCGTCATCAGTTACGATGACCGCGAATTCGCGGATATGCTTTATCGTGCCATTATCCAGTACGATTCGATAACGGGCATCCAATGTCTTTCTATCCCGTAATGCCTCCCAGCCTTGCCGGTACTGTTCCTGGTCATCGGGATGGACTTGCTGCACTGTTTTTTCCCAACTGTCCTGATAGGCCAGTACCTCTTTGACGCTCATATCGTAGAGACTTGCATACTCCTTCGAACAGGATTCAAGCCGATCATGCTGGTAGTTCCACTCGTAGTGACCAATCTTTGCCGCCTGCTCGGTTGCGTCAAACAGGCTTTCACGACGCCTCAGCCTCCCCAGTTCGACCTCGAGCTCTTCCCGGGTCAGACTAGAAAACTCTGTTGCTGGTGCTTGCTGTGCCTGCGCTACCGCTAACGCATCTATTGACGGCATGTAATACCCGGTTAACTTTGCTTTCGTATAAGCATCAAGTATAGGAGTGATACCCTGTTTTTCCATGTACCGGGCGCTTTGCCGGACTTATGCCGAAGTGATAAAAATCCTGCGCTGTAGCATAATTCAGGCTGGCATCGGTAACCGGCAACCAGGCTATGAACCATCCGGCAGCGAAACTATCCCCGCGGGAACCCCTGATCGAGCGCCTGCGCGCTATCCTCGGTGACCGGGTCAGCACCAGCAGCTCGGTACTCGAGCAGCACGGACGCGGTGAATCCTGGCATCCCGTGCACAAGCCCGATGCGGTTTGTTTCGTGCAAAGCACCGACGAAGTCGCTGCCATTGTCAAGCTCTGCGCCGAGACCGCAACACCGGTGATCGCGTTTGGTACCGGCACCTCGCTTGAAGGCCAGGTGCAGGCCGTACAGGGCGGCATTTGCATCGATCTCTCGCAGATGAATCAAGTTCTCGAAGTCAGTAACGAGGATATGGACTGTCGCGTAGAGGCTGGTGTCACGCGTCGTCAACTCAACCAGTACCTGCACGATACCGGGTTGTTCTTCCCGATCGACCCCGGTGCCGATACCTCGATCGGCGGCATGGCGGCAACGCGGGCTTCCGGAACCAACGCGGTGCGCTACGGCACCATGCGCGAAAACGTGCTCGGTCTGACCGTGGTTACCGCCAACGGCGAGATCATCAAAACCGGAACCCGTGCACGTAAATCCGCGGCCGGCTACGACCTGACGCGCCTCTTTGTCGGCTCCGAGGGTACGCTCGGCGTGATCACCGAGCTTGGCCTGCGACTCTATGGCCTGACGGAGGCCATTTCGGCCGCTACCGTTAATTTTCCCGACGTACGTTCGGCCGCGGAAGCGACGATTCAGACCATCCAGATGGGCATCCCGATGGCGCGCATCGAAATTGTCGACAGCGCCTATATAAAGGCGATCAACGCCTACAGTAAAACCGATTACCCGGAGCTCGATACGCTGTTCCTCGAATTCCACGGCACCCGTGCCGGCGTTGCCGAGCAGGTACAGATGTTTAACGAGATATCACAGGACTTCGGCGCGACCGGATTTCAATGGGCGGAGAAAGAGGAAGATCGCAATCGACTCTGGCGCGCTCGACATGACGCCTACTACGCGGGTCTCGCCGTTTACCCGGGCTACCGTGGCTACGTTACCGATATTTGCGTACCGATTTCACGGCTTGCAGACTGTATCGCCGAGACCCAGGCGGACATCGCCGCATCCGGTTTGTTTGCACCCGTTATTGGCCATGTCGGCGACGGTAATTTTCACGCCACCATGTTCATCGATCCAGACGATGATGCCATGCTTGCCAAAGCGCTCGAACTGGACCATCGCATGGTGCAGCGGGCGCTGGACATGGGCGGCACCTGCACGGGTGAACACGGCATCGGCATGGGGAAGTTAAAGCATATGCGCAACGAGCACGGTGACGGCGCCGTGGACGTGATGAAAGCGATCAAGACGGCACTGGACCCACAAAATATCATGAACCCGGGCAAGATTGTCGATTGCTAGCGAGTCTCGATCCCCTGTTCCGCGACGTGTTGCTGCAGCTGCGGGTAAAACTCGAAAAAACCTTCACGTATCGATACATGATTGCGCTGTAAATCCTCGATCGCGTTGTCAAACTTGTTGGCGAAACGGATGCGCCCCGCGACCCGGTCAAGTGATTCGGCAACGGCGTCAA
The DNA here is from genome assembly GCA_945787265.1 of uncultured Gammaproteobacteria bacterium. GTDB lineage: Bacteria > Pseudomonadota > Gammaproteobacteria. Next base: position 5,610 of record CALZHS010000023.1, read on the forward strand.
GATCGCGGTAAGACCCAAACCAGTCATAATCGATCATGCGTTGGGTAGCGCGGCGCATGTTGTCGTGTGGCATCATTTCCTGACCTTCGTCCATACGTTGGTAAAACCCGGTAATCAATTCTTCCAGGCCGCGCCCCTCGAACCGGTCCCAGTGATTAAGCAGCAGATGATCAAAATAGATGTCCAGCGCGATGCCTGCAAAACGGCGGCGCCTGGTACTGAAGCCCCGTTTCATCTCCATCACCAGCGGGTGGGAGTCGGTAAACCGGTCAACCATGCGATGATTGCATAGTCCTGCCTGAACTGGCGCTGGCAGTGAAGCCTGGTCGACACCCCGTGCAAAATCGCCGAGCAGGTTGCCGACCGTCGATTCGACCGTGGGCTGCGCCAACACCAGGTGTGCAAAGTGATTCATGGCCGCTACTATAAATCAAAAACTTGCATCGAGGCGATCGGGAAAAATGTATTGCGAGGACCAGTTTCCTGCGCTTTAATCCGCTGTTAACCCAGTCCAGCAGGAACGAACCATGTCTATATCCGCCGTCGATACCCGTTCTGTGACCCCCGAGAGTGATCCGCATTACGAGGACCGAATCAACCTCGCCGCGGTCTTTCGCATGACCGCCAGGCTCGATATGCATGAGTCGGTGGCCAATCATTTCAGCTATGCGGTATCAGAAGACGGTAGCCAATTCCTGGTAAATCCACTGGGACGTCATTTTTCCAATGTGCGTGCCAGCGAACTGTTACTGCTCGACGCCAATGATGACACTACCATGAACAAGCCCAACGCGCCTGACCCGACCGCCTGGGCAATTCACAGCGCCATGCATCGCAACGTACCGCAGGCTCGCTGCGTGCTGCACGTACACTCGAAGTACGCCACCGTGCTGGCATCGATACAGCAGGACGGTCTGCCGCCCATTGATCAGAACACGATGCGTTTCTTCAACCGGGTATCGGTTGACGACGGCTTTGACGGTATGGGGCTCGGCGACGAGGCCGAACGGTTGAGCACTACCCTGGGCGATAACCGGGTTTTGATCATGGGTAATCACGGCGTGATGACGGTCGGCGAAACCATCGCGATTGCATTCGACGAGCTCTACTATTTCGAACGCGCCTGCTGCAACTACATTACCGCGTTAATGACCGGCAAACCGTTGCGCGTTGTCAGCGATGCCGTGGCCGAGAAAACGGCGGGCCAGTGGGATGATTATATAAACCATTCCCGTTATGCCGAGGTTCACCTGCAGGAAGTACGCGCTATCCTCGATCGCGAAGAACCTGATTACAAACTGTAACCAGTAGCGACCGAGACCAGGAACAAGCCGACGCCCACCAACGCAGCCTCGTCGGGCTTCTTCATCGATAACGTGATCGAATGTCCGCTGCACCGGGGACGCTTCGACGTGCGTAGCGGCAAGGCGTTGAGCGCCCCGGTTTACATCGACCTGCAAACCTTCCCCGTGCAAATACTTTATAAATACTGGTCCCGCAAAAGTTGGCATCCTTCAGAACTTTAATCACGGGAATATCCTGCGGCTCCCCGGGAGGATGGCTTAGTCGGGTAATCCTGCCTTGCCCAGACCGTCGAGCATCATGTTGAGTGTGTCCTGGTCACGTATCGGCCAGAGTTTGCGTAGCCGTGATACCGTCACCCCCGGAGACAAATCCACAAGCTTTGCGACCGCAGCACGAGCCTCTTCGATCCGGTTCAGCTGCACCAGCGCGGGGGCCAGAATCCGGTAAGTCGTATCCCAGTCTGGATACATACGTGCCGATTTCATTGCCAGTTCGCAGGCCTCGGTCGGTCGGCCACACATCAGATGACTCATTGCCGCCGCCGTAAAGAAAAAGAATGCACCGGGGTCTCCGGGGCTCACGCGAATAGCCTCTTCAATGCAGCTGAGACCCTCAGCCGGATTGCCACAGATGTTAAGCGCGGCACCGACCAGAAACGAGACAAACGCAATATTGGGATTGAGCTCACGGGCGCGATAGATGGCCTCGAGACCCTGGTTATAGTCGCGCGCAATCATCACCAGCGTAAAGCCTGCAAACACCAGTACCACGGCGTCGTCTCTATCCGCGGCAATGGCCCGGCGTGCCAGCGTGACCGCCGCCCCTGCATCATCGTTCCCATACGCGCCCCAGGCTCGCGTCACGCGTTCTTCGTAGCCCCAGGCGAGGTAAGCCAGCGCAAGCGCATAGTTTGGGTCGAGTTCGATGGCCTGGTGCAAAAGCTTTAAAGCCTGCTCGTTTGGTTCCGGCCTGATGGCGTAAAGATGTGGCAGGGCCTGTAAAAACAGATCATATGCGCCGATATCGGTGGGCGGTTTTCGTTTCGAGCGCTCGATTTCAGCTAAACGCAATGAAGGCTCGATGGCACCCACAACACTTTCCGTGATTCTGTCCTGGAGCGCGAATACGTCCTCGAGGTCGCCGTCGTATCGATCGGCCCACAGGTGGGCTCCCGATTCTGCATCTATGAGCTGACCCGTGATGCGCAGCTTATTGCCACCCTTGCGTACACTTCCCTCCAGCACGTAACGAACCCCCAGCTCGCTGGCGATCTCGCGGATATCGACGTGGCGCCCTTTGTAAGCAAAGCTGGAATTGCGCGCGATAACAAACCATTGTTTGATGTGCGAGAGCGCGGTGATGATGTCTTCGGCGATACCATCGGCAAAGTATTCCTGTTCCGGGTCATTGCTCATGTTGGCGAACGGCAGCACGGCGATCGACGGAATGTCGGTGGTCCGTGGGCTACCGGGCTGTGAAGTTGGAGGCTTTTTAACGGCTTCCGCCTCGGGTAACGCCTCACCCTGTCGCAGGCTCGCCGTAAAAGCTCGGACCGGTTGATCAAAACCCTTCAGCACCTGCTCGCCGAGACTTTTAAAATCAAAAGGCATTCGGGTTGGTACGGTCTCCGATATGCTGCCTTGAACCACGACGCCACCCGGTTCGGCCAGCTGCTCGAGACGCTGCGCCAGGACCACGCCCGCACCTGTTATCGTACCGTCAGCAACAACCACTTCACCGAGGCTGATACCAATTCGCAATTCGGGTCGAATATCGTCAACGAGGGTTATATTTAACGCGGCATTCTGGGCCTGGAATGCGAGACTGGCCGCTACCGCATCCGACGCCCGCTCAAACTCGGCGACGAGCGCATCCCCGCGCAACTCGTGGGCTACACCTCCATAAGCTGCAATGGCACCAGCGAATTGATGGAAAGCCGTCTGCATACGTTCATGAGCGATGGTTTCGTCGCGCTGGACCAGCGTTGTAGAGCCGACGACATCGGCGTGCAAAATGACCGCCAACTTGCGAGAAAGGGGATTCTTTTCCATATGAACGCCCAGTTTATATCATGTAACCAATACAAAAATTAGCGAACATCACTTTCGTTGCGTCATCGCAATCCGGAAAGTCGCCGGATTAGGGACTAATCCATTCGCCAAGCGAGACTCAATAAAGACTGCTAACCAGATTAACCGGATACAACGGGCGGGCGGGGTTACTCGGGTTCTCCACCGAAGTGCTCCCAGAATTCCTTTTTGGGATGACGGTGCGGAAACCCCGTTTCGGGAACCGGGAGCTCGAGAAAACGGCATAGCGGCTCCCAGCCGTCGGCGACGTGAAACACCAGCAAGCGCTCGGCCGGTATCGTGTCACGTACCTTTTCATTGTTTCGCCGATAGGCGGCTATAGCCGAATCCCGGTCCCTGAAATCGCTAAATGTCTCTTCTAGAAACCAGCCCTTCATGGTCTTAAAAACATCGCTAACGTGGGGCGGTAATTCCAGGTCAGAGGCGACCGCGAAGAACTTGCCAATCGTGTTGTTGAAGCTTTCCCACCAGGCGTCCTCGGGACGCTCTGTATGAATAACCCGGGCATCCGGAAAGGCGATTGAAGTTTCATGCCAGACGTGTGCGCCGGGCCAATCCACCTGTGAGTTATAACCCTCGAAGACATCTGACCAATCGACCTTTTCACCAGCTGCAATTGCCTTCCAGTGAGGAAGTTGCGCCGGATTCTCCATGACTTCAAGCATGTGATGGCAGGGACCCAGTCCAAGGACACCGAGTGCCTCTTTCATCGACATGGTGCCGGTACGGCCGAAACCTGATCCGATAACTTTCAGTGCCATCTTGTTATTCCCCCTGTTTTTATTGGTACTTGATACCGCCGCAAATTATACCTAGGAAAGAAATTCCTGACCATGAACCTTTTATCATCAAAGCAGCGTGCACTCGTCAAGACGCTTTGACCCATTTACTGCCAGCTGGAGAGTTCCTGGTGGCTGTCTTTGAAATTCTGGTTGTCGGGATCGAGTTCGAGCGCACGGTTAATCGCGTCGATGGCGGCTTCGTATCGGCCCAGCTGCGCCAGCGTGTAGGCGAGATTATTCCAGACTTCTGCCTTTTGTGAATCGATCTGCAGCGCCGCGCGATAAGCCGATTCGGCCTCGGCAAATTGTCCCATCGCGTAAGCTGAATTAGCCAGGCCGGTATGTGCCAGCAGGCTTTCGGGCCAGCGGCGTAGCGCCGTGGAATAGGCTCGATGGGCGGTATTTATCCGACCCACCTGCTCCAGGCCGATAACGGCTTCGAGGTAGGCACCGGCGCTGGCCGTTGGCGGAATCGAATCTGCCGGCACGATCGCGAGCGCCCAATGGCCTGCACGCTGCCAGGTTTTCTCGAACAGCGCAAAAGAACGGGAAACCCGGGACTTCAGGCCGGAACGCATAATCATAATGCGTTGGTCAAAGTCGTAGCCGACGACAACCTCGTAATGCCACACTGGATCTCGCGCAACAGCGATTCGAGGGTGCCATCGAGCTGAACCGGCAACAATTCAAACTGCCGGGTCGCCGCGATAACCTCGGCCTGCAGGCTGCCCTTTAGTTCGGGCACATAAATAAGCGGTACTATCTGCTCGGGCTCTACCGCGGTACCCCGGTAGGTGATGATGCTGGCCAGCGATGCGGGGCCGCAGTGATACTCCTGCTGCGGGAAAAATGGGACTTCAGTCAGTTCGACCCGGGGAGGAATATCCGGGGGATTATCCAGCAGCAACCGGGTTTGCGGAGAGGTCGCACAGCCACCGAGGAAAGCCAGTAAAACCAGCGTGCACGAAATCGAGCGTGCACGCCTGTTAACAAGTTTCAACTACTCAGAAGCAGGCCAGTTGGGGACGATATCGGTGTACCCCATCAGCTCGGTAATGACCAGGACCAGGATGACAATTATCAGTGCATCCGCTCCTCCCGCGGGAGCCTCGTCAATGCGTTGGTGAATTTTGATTACCTGTGCATCGGTCATTGCCGCCACGCGAGTTGCTGCATCCGCGGCTTCGACACCACCGAGGACCAGTTGCTGTTCGATCCAGTCCCGTTTCGCGGCGATATTACCGAGATCGATTGACAACAGGCTGTCCTGCAGTTGGGCGGTACCGACCATTCCTGCCTGGCTCGGAAGACTAATCGCCAGGGCCGTAACAGCGACAAGCAGGCAACGCGTAAGCTTCGATTTCTGCATGGTGTTCTCCTCAATTTTGGTGGGTTTTGTTGACCTGATTAGTATAGCCTAGTTTCGGTCAAGCGAGTTTCGCGCCGTTCGGCACAGCGCTGTCGGGACGCGCCAGCACCACGGCGCCATCCTCGCGGTGAAACCCGGTGACGAGGCATTCCGAGCGCATCGGTCCGATTTGTTTGGGCGGGAAATTCACGACGGCAACCACCTGGCGTCCGACCAGATCTTCCTTGTGATAAATGTCGGTAATCTGGGCACTCGATTTACGCACGCCGATTTCATCGCCAAAATCGATTTTCAGGCGGTAAGCGGGCTTACGCGCCTCGGGAAAATCCTCGACCTCGATGACGGTACCAACCCGCAATTCGACTTTTTCAAAATCACTCCAGTCAATGGTATTCAATTTATCTTTCCTCAGGAAAATTCGGCACGAATCGCGTCACTGTGTTCGCCGATGGCTGGCACTCTACGCGGTTTTTCGGTCCGGTCGGAGCGCAGTGCCGCGATTGCGGCCACCTGCGCCTCTCCGCTCGGGGTATGAACCGTATCGCGACGCAGCTGGGGATGGGTGGACAGGCCCGCAATATCGTTCAGTCGGCCATAGGCGATGGCGGCCTCGCGCAAGCGCACAGCTACTGCGGCCTGGTCGAGTTGTGCAAATACATCGCCAATGAGCTGGTCGACGTATTGGCGATTTTCGACACGCAGCTGGTTCGTCTTGAGCCTGGCATCATCGGCCAGACTGGCATCACCCAGAACCTGTGCACAGAAATTTTGCCACTCGCGCTCATTCTGAATGGCAATCACGATATCGAGACCATCGCGGCAGCGGTAAGCACCGTAAGGTGAAATTGTCGCATGATTGATACCGACGCGCGGCTGGATTTTGCCGGCATAGTCATAATGTAACAGGGGTACCGCCAGCCACTCGGCCATGCTATCGAACAGCGAGACTTTGATAACACAGCCGCTAGCGCTTTGCTCACGTTCGATCAGGGCCTCAAGAATTGCGGCATAAGCCTGCTGTCCGCAATTGATATCGCAGGCCGACACCCCGATTCGGCCCGGTGCATCCGGGGTGCCGGTGATCGAGGCCATTCCTGACTCGCACTGCACCAGCAAATCGTAGGCTTTCATGGTGCTGTACTCGCCCTGGTCTCCGTAGCCCGAGATATCGCAACAAATTAACCGTGGATATCGATCACGCAGGGTAGAGCTGCCAAAGCCGGCGCGCTCCGCCGCTCCCGGAGCCAGGTTTTGGATAAACACGTCGGCGCGTGCGAGTATCCGATGCAGCAGCTCGACATCGGCAGCCGCCTTGATATCCATCACCAGGGACTCTTTACCCTGGTTTAACCAGACAAAGTAAGCCGACTCGCCGTGCACTACGCGGTCGTAAGCGCGCGCGAAATCGCCCTCTTCGCGTTCAATTTTTATCACCCGCGCCCCGGCATGCGCGAGCCGGTTGGAGCAAAAGGGTGCCGCCACCGCCTGTTCTAGCGAGACCACAAGAATATCCTTCAAATTCAGCATGCCGTTATGGGTCATCTAGAAAGACTTGGGCAGGCCGAGTACATGCGTTGCAATATTTGAAAGGATCAGATTGGTCGATATCGGCGCGACCTGGTAGAGCCGGGTTTCGCGAAACTTGCGCTCGACATCGTACTCGACCGTGAAACCATAACCACCGTGGGTTTGCAGGCACATGTCGGCGGCAGCCCACGAGGCATCGGCAGCCAGCAGCTTTGACATGTTGGCCTCCGAACCGCAGGCTTCACCGGCATCAAACATGCGACAGGCCTTGTCGACCATCAGTGCCGCGGCTTCGGTTTGCACGTGGGCGCGAGCGATTGGAAACTGGATACCCTGGTTCTTGCCGATTGAAGCACCAAACACCTCCCGTTCGCGTGCATATTGGGTGGCGCGGTCGATGAACCAGCGGGCGTCACCGATACATTCCGCCGCAATCAGGATTCGCTCGGCATTCATGCCGTCGAGAATATAGCTGAACCCTTTACCTTCCTCACCGACGAGGTTTTCCACCGGCACCCGCAACTTGTCGAAAAAGAGCTCGGTAGTCGCGTGGTTCAGCATGGTTTCGAGCGGCCGCACCGTTAAACCGTTACCCACCGCTTCACGCAGATCAACCAGCAACACCGACATGCCCTGGGTCGGTTTTTCGACTTCATCGCGGGCCGTGGTGCGCACCAGCAGCAACAGCAAATCGGAATGTTCGACGCGCGAAATAAAAACCTTTTGTCCACTTACGACATAGTGGTCTCCATCGAGATGCGCGCGCGTTTTGATGCGCGTGGTATCGGTTCCACTGGAGGGCTCGGTTACACCGAAGGCCTGCAGCCGCAGCGCGCCCGATGCAATATCGGGCAGGTACTTCTGCTTTTGGGCGTCACTGCCGTGTCGCAGCAGCGTGCCCATGATATACATCTGTGCGTGACAGGCGGCGCCATTGGCCCCGCTGCGCTGGATCTCCTCGAGTACGGCGCAGGCAGCCGCCAGGTCCATACCGGCACCCTGGTAGGCTTCCGGTATCAGTACCGACAGGTAACCCGCGTCGGTAAGGGCCTGCACGAATTCGGTTGGATAAGCCTTATCGCGATCTTTCTCGCGCCAGTATTCATCGGGATATTCAGCACAAAGGCGCGCCACCGCGTCCCGTACTTCGGGATGTGACTGTTGTTCTGGCATCTGGCCTCAACTGGTTAATGATTATCGCCCCGGCTCAGGTTGTTCAAGCCGCGATGATATTGTGCTCGGGGCCGTAGGGGAAGCCGGTTATGTTATCCGCACCGTCCTCGGTAACCACCAGGATATCGTGCTCGCGGTAGCCACCGGCACCAGGCACATCCAGCGGCAGCGTCAGCATTGGTTCCATCGAGACCACCATTCCAGGTTCCAGCACCGTATCGATGTCTTCACGCAGTTCAAGCCCTGCCTCGCGACCGTAATAATGTGACAGTACGCCAAACGAATGCCCGTAACCGAAAGAGCGATACTGCAGCAAATCTCTCTCCTCGAACAAGCGATTGATTTCGGCACAAATGCCCGAGCAGGTCGCACCCGGCCTGATCAGCGATAAACCGAGCTCGTGCGCCTCGACGTTAGCCTGCCATATCCTGAGCGAGGCGGCATCGGGCTCACCCAGGAACAGCGTGCGCTCGAGGGCGGTATAGTATCCCGATATCATCGGGAAAGTGTTCAGGCTCAGGATGTCGCCTGCTTCAAGCTTCGCCGTGGTCACGGGATTATGCGCACCATCAGTATTGAGCCCGGCCTGGAACCAGACCCAGGTATCCCGCAGCTCGCTGTCCGGGTAGGCGCGAGAAATTTCGAGCTCCATCGCATCCCGGCCAGCCATCGCCACGTCGATTTCACGGGTGCCGACACGGATCGCATCGCGGATCGCCTCACCGCCAATATCGGCGGTTCGGGCACCGCCCTTGATGAGCTCGATTTCTTCGGCCGATTTAATCATGCGCAAACCCATGACTTGCTGGTTCAAATCAACGGCATCGATGTCGCCCAGCATTTCGGTCATCAACTGGCGAGTCGCCAGCGTCATGTGGTCTCCCTCGATGCCGATACGTTTGCCCTGGGGAATGATCGATTTTACAGCGCGCCAGTAATTATTGCGCTTCCAATCGGTATAGATCAGGTTTTCAGCATGGCAGCGCCGCCACGGCTGGCCGCCATCGATATTGGCCGAAACGGTAACGCAGCGCTCGCCAGTGACGACGCAGGCGTAGGGACGACCGAAGGAACAGTAGAGAAAGCCCGAGTAGTAGGCGATGTTGTGCATCGAGGTCAGCAGCATGGCATCAATCCCGGAACTGGCCATCAGCTGGCGCAGGCTGCCGAGACGATTTTCATACTCGGTGTCGGAAAATGGCAGGTTGGCCTTGGAACCGTTTTGCAGTTCGAAGAACTCGGGACGTTGAGTTTGAGACATCGCAATCACTCCGAAATCATCCGGGCGTACAGGACCAGATTACCCGCTATATCGGTATCGACGCCATCGCTACCAGCGGGCAGCGATTTTAGCCATCGCGCAGATGCCAGGCAAGATATAATTATTCCAGCAGACCGAATCCAGTGGGACCTGCTATGGCAGGGCTACCTCCGGTTTTACCAGTCAAGCCTTGAGGATGAAGTCACGGACCTGCTGTGGCAGCGCATCCTGGATCCGGCGCACGATATTCAGTGCCGCGTGGCCGAGAGCGATGCCGGTGACCTGGTCGGGCTGGTGCATTTTTTCCCGCATCCACATACCTGGTATGCAAGCCCGGTCTGTTATCTCAACGATTTGTTCGTGCTGCCGTCTGTACGTGGCGCCGGCATCGGCAGATCGCTGATCGAAACGGTTGTGGACCTGGCGCAGCAGCGACAGTGGGCTGAAGTCTACTGGCACACGCAAAGCCATAACGCGGTGGCAAGAGACCTGTATGACAAGATAACAGGTGGCACCGATGGATTTATTAATTACACCATCGACGTGGCGCAGCTGGCAGCTCGATAACCTGGCCAGGCGCAGCGTAAGTCACGAGGTGGGTTCGCCGTCATTTTCCGGAAGCGTAAACCAGAAGGTACTGCCCTGCCCTTCACCTTCCGATACGATCCAGATTCTGCCACCATGAACCTCGATGATTCGCTTGATCAGGGCAAGCCCGATTCCGGTACCTTCGATCCCGGCGTCAAGTCGATCAAACAGGTTAAACACCCTGTCCTGGTACTCGGGGGCAATGCCGATACCGTTATCGCGTACAAAACAGCGAACCTCGCCATTGTTTCGCTGCGCACCGATTTCAATACGGGGTGATTCCTGGGCTCCCATGAACTTGATCGCGTTATCGATAAGGTTCTGAAAAACTTCGCGCAGCCGGCCCGCGTCGCCGACAATCGTCGGCATATCGGAAGCAACCTGGATATCGACCTCCTGATGTTCAACCTGCATCGCAACGCCCTCCAGCGCTTCCTGTACCAGCTGGTTCAGGTCCAGGCTTTCAGGGGCGTTAATTTGACGCCCGACTCGACTTAATTCGAGCAGCTCCTCCAGCAGCCGGGCCATCTTGTCGGCGGCATCACCGATCTGATCCGCATCACGCTCGATTGCCTCGGCGTCCTGAGCGTCAATATCTTTTTGCAGTAAACCGAGAAATCCCTTGATCGTGACCAGTGGCGCCTTGAGATCATGTGAAACGGTGTAGTTAAAGCGCTCAAGTTCGATATTCTGACTAAGCAGCTCTGCATTCTTGCGCTCGATTTCGTTGGCACGCTGTTCCAGCTCTTTGTTTTTATCTGCTATCTGAAACAGCAGCTGCCGCTGGCGGTAAATGAAAAACGTCGCCCCCGCGATCAGCAGCGTTACCAGCAGGGCAACTGCATAGTAATTAAGCCTGGAATGCGTAATCGAGTGCTGAAAATCATCGACCGATATACCGATCGCAACAACGAGCGGAAAATCAGGGACCTCGCGGTAAGCATAGTGTCGCGTAACACCATCGACGACACTGGTTTGCAGATACTGCCCAATCGGGCTTTCCTCGAGTCGCTGCCAGATCTGGGATCCACTAATATTCTGACCAGGCCCCCTGGAGCCATAGGAAGACCTGGAGCGAACGAACTTGTCCTTGCCCACCAGGGTCGCGGAGCTCTTGGGCCCCAACTGCATGGCGTTGAAAAAACCGGTAATATTATCCGCTTCGAGCGCAAGGAAAATAACGCCCCCGAACTCGCCATCGGGTTTCTCGTAGCGTCGCACCAGCCTGACAATCAGCTCGCCGCTATTGCGTCCCATGTGCAGTTTTGATATCAGCAGTTCGTCAGCTTTCGCGTCCTTTTGAAACTTGAAATAATCCCGGTCACTGGCCGTCGTTCCGGGCTTGATCTCATGGTCCGACACCATTAACGGAGTACCGTTCTCGTCGATGATCGTAATATGCGAGGCAATCGATTTATTGAGCGGGACTTCATCCATCAATTGCTCGATTCTGGCAGTATCGTAATTGCGAAGGTATTCGCGCCGCACGAGTTTCAGGTAGGCATCGCCATACTGGAAAATTCCAACGACATGGCTTTCAAAAAATACAGCAATCCGGTTTGCCTGCTCAGCCACATCACTAAAGCGATTTTCTTCTTCCCGCACGACGAAGTTGTGCAAAACAATCCAGACCAGCAGCGACAACATGACACCCGTGGTCAGGTATAGACTGCCAGATGGTGTGATAAAACGTTTTTCGTTAGCCCTGTTCAAGCGAATTTTTTCAGCGTTGGAAGCTGCGGTAAGTAAATCTCAATCTTCAAGCAACCGCACGGTTAAATCGTAATATAACCCGAAACTCCTGGCTTTCCCCGTTTTTGTGCTGCAAAACTCAAACTAGCCGATTATCGCCATTTCAGGCCAACCGATGCATGTCGTTTATGTGCTCTGGCAAGTCGTTTACCGGTTGACTGCAGCCAACGTATTCTGTTTAAACTTGAATCACGCACTGAACACTCTTCCTTGCCGGCAATTTCGCTGGCACAGGGTGGCTGACACCGGGTATTCTTTGCGCCGACGCAACCAACACGACGCTTATGCATTATTCAGGATTCAGCCTGCTCAAACAGGCACTTACCGGTAACCGCGGCTGGACCAGGGCCTGGCGTAACCTTGAGCCCAGAAAACGCTACGACGTCATCATTATCGGCGGCGGCGGCCATGGCCTCGCGACGGCCTATTACCTGGCGAAACTGCACGGCATAACCAACGTCGCGGTTCTGGAGAAAGGTTACATCGGTGGCGGCAACACGGGTCGTAACACCACCATAGTGCGCTCCAACTACATGCTCAACCCGAACGCACAGTTCTACGAGCATTCAATGAAATTGTGGGAAGGATTAAGCCAGGACCTGAACTACAACGTGATGTTCAGCCAGCGGGGTGTGTTAAACCTGATTCATACCGATGCCCAACGCGACGCTTTCGCGCGCCGCGGTAACGCACTGCGATTGAACGGCATCGATGCCGTCATGCATGACCTGGACGGTGTTAAAAAACTGATGCCGCATCTCGATTTCTCGAACAACACGCGTTTCCCGGTGCAGGGCGGACTGGCACAGCCGCGCGGTGGCACTGCGCGTCACGATGCGGTCGCCTGGGGTTACGCGCGTGCGGCTGATCGCCTCGGGGTTGAAATATTTCAAAAGTGCGAAGTTACCGCCATCAAACGTAAAGGTGACAAGGTCGTCACTGTTGAAACGACGCGCGGTCCAATCGAAGCGGGCCAGGTCGGCGTTGCGGTCGCGGGTAACTCGAGCCGTTTGTTTAATATGGTCGGCATGAAACTTCCGATTGAATCACATGTGCTGCAGGCCTTCGTCACCGAGGGCATCAAGCCGCTGGTGGATACGGTTTGCACCTTTGGCGCGGGTCACTTTTATATCAGCCAGTCAGACAAGGGTGGGCTGGTTTTCGGCGGTGATCTCGATGGCTGGAATACCTATGCACAGCGTGGCAACCTGCCAACTTTTAATCACGTGGTTGCCGGTGGCGTGACGATGATGCCCTGCCTTGCGCGCCTCAGGGTGTTACGGCAATGGGGGGGCGTTATGGATATGTCGATGGATGGCTCGCCGATCATCGGCAAAACCCCGATTGATAACCTCTACCTGAACGGGGGCTGGTGTTACGGTGGTTTCAAGGCCACACCGGCCTCGGGCTGGGTTTTTGCGCATACCATCGCGCACGACAAGCCACATGCGCTCAATGCTGAGTTTACGCTGGAACGTTTCCGCGAAGGCAATCTCATCGACGAGAAAGGCGTAGGCGCGTCGCCTAAATCACACTAGGAGGGATTGATATGCTAAGAATCGAATGCCCCTGGTGCGGGGTACGTAACGAAGACGAATTCTCCTATGGTGGTGATGCGACGGTCGAACGACCCTCCGATAACGCCTCCGGGGACGACTGGTATGACTACGTTTATACGCGCAACAATCCGGCAGGCCCCCATCGCGAATACTGGCATCACGTGAACGGCTGCCGCGCCTGGCTCGCAGTTGAGCGTGACACCGTCACGCACGAAATATTCAGCGTCGCTCCGGCTTCACCCAATCTCCCGGCTCCCGGCAAGGAGGCCTGATCGATATGAGCCAGCAATACCGTACCAGCAGCGGCGGGCTCATCGATCGCGGTCGTTCGATCAGCTTTACCTTCGATGGTAAACCGTACCAGGGCTACGACGGTGACACGCTCGCGTCCGCACTGCTTGCCAACGGGGTACGCCTGGTGGGACGCAGTTTCAAGTACCATCGCCCGCGCGGAATCCAGACCGCCGGTTCCGAAGAACCCAACGCGATCGTCGAGTTGCGCAGCGGACCGCGCAAAGAGCCGAATACGCGTGCAACGACAATCGAGCTCTATGACGGTCTGGTTGCCAAAAGTCAGAACCGCTGGCCTTCGCTGGCCTTCGACGTAATGTCGATCAACAACCTGTTTTCACCCCTGTTATCGGCCGGCTTTTACTACAAGACCTTTATGTGGCCCGCTTCATTCTGGACCAACGTCTACGAACATGTGATCCGCCGCGCGGCTGGCCTCGGGACTGCACCAACCGAGCCCGATCCTGACTTCTACGAACAGTGTCACCAACACTGTGATGTGCTGGTCGTCGGCGCAGGTCCCGCCGGGTTAGCGGCCGCGCTGGCGGCGGCAAGGGCTGATGCACGGGTCATTCTGGTGGACGAACACCCGCGCGTGGGCGGATCGCTCAACAACGAAAACGTTTCCATCAACGGCAAACCCGGCAGCGACTGGGCGCTTGAAGTTTATGAAATGCTTCAGGAAATGGAGAATGTCCAGGTTTTCACGCGCACGACCCTGTTCGGTTACTACGACCATAACGTGGTCGCGGCGATCGAAAAGGTCAGTGACCACATGCCGGTCCCGCACAAGGGTCACCCGCGCCAGCGCATGTGGACTTTCTACCCGGATCGGGTCGTCCTCGCAACCGGCGCAACCGAACGGCCACTGGTTTTCGGCAACAACGACAAGCCCGGCGTCATGCTCGCCTCGGCCGCCAGGGCCTTCGTTAATCGCTATGGCGTCAAACCCGGCAGACGCGCCGTGATTACAACCAACAATAATGACGCCTACCGTACCGCGATCGATTTGCATCACGCCGGGGTTAGCGTTGCCGCGGTTGTCGATTCCCGCCGACACCCTGACTCTCCGCTGGCAGGCGAGCTCGAAAAACTGGCGATCCGCCTGTTGACAGGTAGCACCGTCGGTTCTGCCGAGGGTGGGCGACACGTGACCCACGCCCAGATTGTCACCACGCTCGGGGACACGCTTGAACCCGAACGTATTGACTGTGACCTGATCGCCTGTTCCGGTGGCTGGAATCCAAACGTCCATCTGCACAGCCAGTCCGGCGCCAAACCGGTTTACGATGAGTCAATCTTGAGCTTCGTACCCGGTAAGTCACGCCAGGCGGAGGTATCGGTCGGTGCCGCAAAGGGCAGTTTCAGCCTGCAGGAATGCCTTGCGCAAGGCACCACCGCGGGAACCGCGGCGGCCAGGCAGACCGGTTTCAAGTCCAGGAAAATGGCAACGGCCAAGGTAGAAAATGAAGGTGAGTATGCGATCGAGGCATTGTGGATTTCCCCGACGCCTTACAACAAGACCTACAAGCAGTTTGTCGATCAGCAGAACGACGTCAAGGCCAGCGACGTGGTACTGGCCCAGCAGGAGGGTTTCGACTCGGTCGAGCTACTCAAGCGCTACACCACCCAGGGCATGGCGACCGACCAGGGCAAGACCAGTAACGTCAACGCACTGGCGATACTCGCCTGCCAGCGTGGTGAACCTTTACCCGAAGTTGGCATTACTACCTTTCGACCACCCTACGTACCGGTAGCGATGGGGGTTTTCGCCGGGCATACCGTTGGTTCCGATTTCATGCCGGTGCGGCGCACGGCAATTCATGACTGGAACACCAGGCAGGGCGCTGTCTTCGTCGAAGCCGGCCTGTGGCTGCGGGCACGTTATTACCCGCAAATGCCGGGCGACACGATGAACGATTGCTACATTCGTGAAACCGAGGCAACCCGCAATAATGTCGCGATCGTCGACGTGACCTCGCTCGGCAAGATCGACATCCAGGGGCCCGACACAGCTGAATTTTTAAATCGACTTTATATCAACAACTGGCTCAAGCTGCCCGTGGGCAAGGTACGCTATGGTGCAATGCTGCGCGAAGACGGAATGGTTTTTGACGATGGTACAACTTCGCGTCTCGGCGAGAATCACTTCTTCATGACCACCACTACTGCCAATGCCGCATCAGTGCTGGCGCACATGGAGCAGTATCACCAGATCGAATGGCCCGAGTTCGACGTCGTGTTTTGCTCGGTAACCGAGCAATGGACCGGCATCGCGGTCGCGGGGCCCAACAGCCGTAAACTGCTGGAACAGGTAATCGACATCGACATCAGCAACGAGGCCTTCCCGTTCATGAGTGTCAGCGAATGCATGATAAACAATATTCCCGCGCGCCTGTTCAGGATATCGTTTTCTGGTGAACTGGCCTATGAAATCAACGTGCCCGCTGACTATGGCGAGCAGGCCTGGCTCGACCTGCTCGAGGCCGGCAAGGAGATGGGTGTGTCGGTGTACGGTACCGAGGCACTCGGTACCATGCGTATCGAGAAGGGTCACGTCGCGGGCTCCGAACTGGACGGTCGCACCACGGCGAAAGACCTGGGTCTTGAAGGCATGGCCAACCGGCAAAAGCATTTCATCGGCAAGCACAACTCCGAGCGACCGGCCCTGGTTGGCGAAGGGCGTTTGCAGGTGGTCGGGCTCAAGTCACTGGTACCGGACAGGAATCTGCGCATCGGTGCGCACCTGGTTGACCCGAAGGTCAAGCTGGAGACCGTGAGCCAGTCGCAAGGTCATGTAACCGCGACAACCTACAGCCCGCAGCTTGGCTGCGGCATCGCGCTCGGCCTGCTGCGGGATGGAGCTACGCGGCATGGAGAACAGATCGAGGCAGTGTTTCCGCTCGATGACGAAACGCTCAGCGTCGAGGTCTGCCACCCGGTATTCATCGATCCCGACGGAGAACTCGTTCGTGCCTGATAGACAAGACTTGCCGCAACGCGTATCGCCACTGTTACCGGCAGATGGTGAATTTATTATCGACTACAAGAATGTCCGCCTGGCTGAACGCAAGGCGTTGACCGCGATCCAGGTGCTGGCATTCAATGGCAAGCTCCCGGATGTTGCGTCGGCAATAGGTTCGGCAGTTGGCATCAATTGCTCGACCCGACCCGGCATCGTCAATTCCGATGGCAAGACCCAGGTCTGCTGGAACGGGCCGAATAGCTGGATGATTATTTGTAGTGACGCAGAAACCGGACGTGCGCCTGGCGAATTATTCAAAACACTGCAGGATGCGGTAGGTGGGTTGGGGGCGGTAGTCGATCAAAGCCACGGCCGCTGCGGATTGCGTCTCAGTGGTTCACGCGCTCGCCAGGTAATGGCAAAAAACACGGCAATCGACTTGCATCCGCGTGCATTTGGTCCGGGTCAGTGCGCAATGACTTCAGTGGCGCATATGAATGCAACGATCATCCAGGTTGACGATACCCCGACTTACGATTTATTCGTGATACGCAGCCTGGCGCGTTCCTTTGCGCATGCCATCGAGCACGCCTGCCAGGAATTCGCAAGCGAAGGGTAACCCGATTATCGCAGCGCTTTCAGGTTGGAAATCAACAGGTCGCGCTTACGATGCATTTCCTCCTCGATCTGGTGCGCCAGGTCGAGTTCGAGTCCGCAACACTGAGCCGCGGTCATTACCTGATTCTTGGTTGTCTTTCTGACCGTCTTCACCAGCAATCGAGTTACAATGTTCTTAACCTCTTCTTTTTCCGAGTCTGACAGGTCATGATTCGCCAGGGCCGATATAATTGACTCGGTTGTATCTTCAATAGAACTTTGGACTGACATAATTTTTCCCCATTTATTCAGAGCGCTTCCAGGCTCTGCTCGATATCGTTGATCAAATCCTGACAATTTTCAATTCCAATTGACAGGCGCAGCAGGTTTTGCGGCACTGCACTGTGAGGTCCTTCCACGGATGCGCGATGTTCGATCAGGCTTTCCACACCTCCCAACGAGGTCGCGGGCACGAACAGGCGGGTATTGCCGGCAATTCGTTTTGCTGCTTCCGCGCCCCCCTTGACCAGCAATGATAACACGCCACCGAAGCCACGAGTCATCTGCCGTTTTGCGATCTCGTGCCCGGGATGGCTTTCGAGGCCGGGGTATAGCACACGCTCCAGACGGGAATCGCCTTCAAAATGCTGCGCCAGGCGCAAGGCGCTCTCTGATGCCCTGTCAAACCGCAGGAACAGGGTGCGCATACTGCGTAACAGTAACCAGGCCTCAAATGGCCCCAGCACCCCACCCGTCAGGGTCCGTACCAGCTTGATCTCATCCCAGCGCGCGTTCATTTCAGCGGTCACCAGAATGCCGGCCATTACGTCACTGTGACCGTTGAAGTACTTCGTTGCCGAATGAAACACGATATCGGCTCCGTGCTCGAGCGCGCGGGTCGTAACCGGCGATGCAACCGTTCCATCAACCGCTAAAATTGCACCGGCATCGTGCGCGATTGCCGCCGCGGCAGCGATATCAATCACCTCCCAGGTTGGATTAACCGGTGATTCAATCCATACCACCGTCGTTTTGCCGGGCTCAACCGAGCGGCGCAGATTCTCGATATCACTGGCGTCGAACAAGGTTAGTTCGATCGAGCGCTTTTCCGAAATTCGGCGTAACCAGTCCTGCGAGCCGTGATACATAATTCGTGGCGCCACCACGTGCTCACCGGAATTCACGGTTTCGAAGAATGCGCAAACCGCCGCCATGCCCGATGCGAAACACCTGGCCTCAGCACCACCATCGAGTTCGGCACAGACCTGTTCAAGCAATTCCCAGGACGGGTTACCCGAACGGCTATAGCTAAACTTGCTTAAGTACTCGTACTCGGAATCCCTGGCGTAGGTCGTTGAAAACTGTAGCGGCGGGCTAACTCCACCGGTTAACTCGTCAATATAGTGACAGGCCTGTACAACGCGTGATTCGAGCGACTCTTCTTTATCGTTATCCATGGAATATGTTCTGCAAATTTATGACTAAACTTGGTAAAAAATGATTTATCTTAACATCACTAATCCCGTATTCTTGCAGTAGTTCTGCTTTCTTGATCGAGATTCACCAATGGCCGCATCACCCTATTCCATCGACAGCTCCAAGCGCAAGATAGATCCCTATCGAAATCCCGATGCCGCGTTAAAACCCGACGGCACACCGGACGATAATGACCGCGTCGAAATTGGCCCCACCGCACTCGCGTTTGCCGAGTGGGAGACGCTTGGCCTGGAGGTTCCGCACCTGGATACGATGCGTGAATTCCGACTGCAGCGCCTGGTGCAGCAGTTACAGGCGCGCGACTACGGCGGCATCGTTTTATTCGATCCGCTCAACATCCGTTACGCCACCGACTCTACCAACATGCAGCTGTGGATCACGCATAACCCGGCGCGCGCCTGTTTCGTATCTGCCGACGGTTACATGGTGCTGTTCGATTTCCACAGCTGTGAACATCTTTCCGATCATTTACCGCTGGTCAGGGAGCGACGTCACGGCGCGTCGTTTTTCTACTTTGAATCGGGGCACCGTGGCGAAGAACACGCCATGCATTTTGCGCAAAACATCGACGAATTGATGCGCACCCATTCCGCTAACAACCGACGCCTGGCCGTCGATAAAATCGAGATTGCGGGCCTGCGTGCGCTTGAAAAAATTGGCTTCGAGGTATTCGAAGGGCAGCCTGTTACCGAGGAAGCCCGGGTTATCAAGGGCCCTGTCGAAATCAAGGCAATGCGCTGTTCGATTGCGGCCTGTGAAGCCGCAATGCATGAAATGGAAAATGCCTGTGAAGCAGGTAAGAGTGAAAACGAAATCTGGTCGGTGCTGCACGCTGGCAACATTAAACGCGGTGGCGAGTGGCTCGAAACCCGTATTTTTTCGTCCGGGCCACGCACCAATCCCTGGTTCCAGGAGTCGGGGCCACGTATCGTCAGCGACGGCGAATTGCTTGCGCTGGATACCGACATGGTCGGCACCTATGGCATTTGTTGCGACATCTCGCGCACCTGGCTGTGCGGTGATGTCGAACCCACCGAGGCACAAAAACGTATTTACCAGATCTCCTACGAGCACATCATGACTAACATGGATCTGCTCAAGCCGGGAGTGACGTTCAGCGAGATCACGCAAAAAGCGCATCGCTTACCCGATAACTGTATTCCGAATCGCTACGGGGTGGTGATGCACGGCGTCGGCCTGTGCGACGAATACCCGGCAATTCGGTATCGCGAGGATTACGACGCCCACGGATATGATGGCGTGGTCGAACCCGGCATGGTTTTTTGTGTCGAGGTCTATGCCGGTGAAGTCGACGGCAAGGAGGGTGTCAAGCTCGAAGACCAGGTACTGATCACCGAAGAAGGTTACGAAAACCTGATCAAGTATCCATTCGAAGAAAGACTGCTGAAGTAATCGCTGGTTATTTACTGTCACCCCCGGTCAGACTGTCATACCCCACAAGGCTGTCATACCGCGGCTTGACCGCGGTATCCAGTGA
>CALZHS010000024.1 GCA_945787265.1 uncultured Gammaproteobacteria bacterium
CTCGCATGCTGGACGAAAAGGCCGGCGGATTGCTCGAATCCTGGTGAAAGAAACAGGGCATCGATGAGCATACCTCCTGCAGCGTTGCCGGAATTGCAGAAGCCGGGGACGAGGTCTAAGTGACGTTAAGCGATGGCAGCAAGCTGAGTGCCGCGCTGGTGATTACCGCGACCGGGGTAAAGGCAAATACCGACCTGGTGGAAGGTAGCGATATCAATACCGACCAGGGCATACTGGTCAACCGGCGCATGCAGACCAGTAACCCGGATATCTATGCGGCCGGCGACGTCGCGCAAGGCGTGGATTTTTCCACCGGCAATTTCGAGGTACAGGCAATCCAGCCCACCGCGACCGATCATGGACGTATCGCAGCGCTCAACATGGCGGGGCAGGGTGATGAACATCACGGCACGCTGAACATGAACGTCCTCGATACCGTGGGTTTGGTTTCGTGCTCTTTCGGCCTGTGGATGGGAGTTGACGGCGGTGAAAGCGCCGAGCTGTACAATCCGGACGAGTTCCAGTACATCAACCTGCAGTTCGACGGCGATCACCTGGTTGGTGCCAGCAGCGTTGGCAAGACCCAGCACGTCGGTGTGCTGCGAGGATTGATCGAGTCGAAGATTCATCTGGGTGAGTGGAAAGCCCGATTGATGCAGGACCCAACCGCGATCATGGAAGCCTACGTGGGCTGCACCCAGGAACTCGGGTATGCCTGATGCAGATCAATATCGAGTTTTATGCTTCGCTGATGAAGTACCTGCCGCCGGGTAAGAGCCGTTTCAGACGCGAAATCAGGGTCGAGGACGGCCTCAAGCTCAGCCGCCTCATTGAACAGTTCCACATCAAGCCCGAGGAAGCGCACCTGGTCCTCGTCAACGGGCTGTTCGTTTGCGGCGAGGACCGCGCAGATCGCGAACTGGTTGAAGGGGACGTTGTCTCGATCTGGCCCCCGGTTGCGGGTGGCTGAACGAGGTGCCGGAGCCGATCGTGGTTGAATATGAAATGGGATACGGCGCTGAAGAATTCGGTAATGTACTCAACGGGCCCTTCAGCGGAGACAAATCAGCTTATCTCTGCAAGCAGGTAGAACGCCATCACTGGGCGCTCGAACAGCCGGGTGCGGCATTTGAACTGACCATCAAGGTGGTCGAGAAACCGCCGCGCAAACTCGGCCTGTTCAACCTGCCCGTGCTGGATGTAAGGTTTACTTTTACCGACACCGAGACCTCCTTGCGCGATCATTTTTTTCATCGGTTTCACCAGTATTTCCACAAGGGTGGCGGATGAATCCGGCGCAGAAAGATCGCTATGCGCGTCATATCCGCCTGTCGCAGATCGGTGAAAAAGGCCAGCAGGCAATCCTCGATGCGAGCGCACTGATTGTCGGTGTTGGCGGTCTCGGGTCCCCTGCAGCCATGTACCTGGCCGCGGCGGGTATCGGCAAGCTCATTCTGTGTGACTATGATGTCGTCGAAACCTCGAACCTGCAGCGCCAGATTATCCATCACGACGGCTCGGTCGGCGAAAACAAGGTCGACTCGGGTCGGCAAACCGTACAGGCGTTGAATCCCGACTGCGAAGTCGAAGTGATAGGCTACCAACTCGAAGGCGAGGAATTAAAACAGGTTATCGACTCGGTCGATATCGCGCTCGACTGCACCGACAACTATCCGACCCGTTTCGAGGTCAATCGCTATTGCGTCGAGACCGCCACGCGCCTGGTCATCGGTGCCGCGATCAGGCTCGAGGGCCAGATCATGAACTACCAGCCGGATGCCAACAGCTCCTGTTACCAGTGCCTGTACTCGCATGCCTACGGTGCCGAGGAATCCTGTGAGTTCGAAGGCGTACTGGGCCCGGTAGCTGGTGTCATCGGTACCCTGCAGGCCGTGCAAACCCTGCTGATTCTGGCCGGCCAGGGTGAAGCGCTGGTTAATCGGTTGTTACTGTTCGATGCATTTGCGATGCAGTGGCAGTCCGTAACCCTGCCCAAAAACCCGAACTGCCCGGTCTGCAGCAAGAATTGAGCTTCATCATGCAATTTCATCTCGTTGACGTTTCCCGTAACGAGTCTGTCACTCCAGCATCCGGTTGAATCCGAAATCGTTTTTAGCACGTATTTAATGCTAATGACGGCGTCAGCCTGCCGATGTTCGAAGCGCTGTGCAGCAAACCCTGGTTAATCGAGCAAATATTTTAAATGGATTCAGTCACGCAATTAGTGCTCGGCGCTGCCGTCGGCGAAGCGGTCATGGGGCGCAAGGTCGGCGAAATCAGTAACCCACATGCCGAACCGGCCGTGCCCGAGGCGATTCCGAACCGTTGGGATTTAAGCAAGCTCGAACTCATCTGGCAGCGTATCTGGGACCAGACCGTTATCCTGGGCCGGTAAAAAACCGTTCCTGAATTTGCGCTAGCGCGGTTTGCGCTGTTTTCGTTTCCCTCGCCCCATCGAAATGCGTTGATGCAAATCATTTATTGATTTGGTTGCCTGGATTAGAATCCTGTTCAAATCTACGCGTGGATCCAATGCATGGGCGATTCGTTGAAAGAGCTGCTGGAAGCGGAAACCGAGGCTGAAGCCATCGTGACCGATGGTGAATTGGAACGCGACAAGATTATTCAACAGGCCCTGGATGATGCGCTTGATATGGAAAAGCAGTTCAAGGCACGCCTGCCGGAAATGCATCAGTCATTTACTGATAAGGCGCGACAGCGCGCCGCCCAGACGATCGCTGAAATGAAGCTGCGTTATGATGAGCGCAACAAGAAGCTGCGCAAGCTGGCAGATAAACATGAAAAAGAAGCCTTGCAACAGGCCGTTGCGCTGATTCTCGATAGCTATCGCGCAGATTCATGAACGCCTATTCCAGCGAGTACCTGAGTACCCGGTTGACGATTTACGCCAATCGTCTGATCGACTTCGAGCAGCTGGTGAATTTTATCGAGCTCGACCTTGAGCGAGTAATCGTCGAGGTCGAGGCGCTCACGGATCACTACTACCACATCGACGGCATGCAGGCAGACAAGATTGAAAATCAACTGTCAAAGCGGGCGATGGATGATTTCCTGGTTCTGATCAGGCCGTTTGCGGGTCGTGAGAGACGTTTTTTCTACTTTGCGATACGCTGGTTTGAACTGGCAAACCTCAAGGTTTTGATTCGGGGCAAGTTCAGCGGTACCGATAGCCTTAAAATCGAAGAAGAGTTCGTTGACGTCGGTGAATTTGCCGATTTGCCAGTTAAAAAGCTACTCGAAACCGATGATCCCTATGAAATGCTGCGCCTGTTGGAGACAACTCCCTACGCGAGCATCGTGCGCCAGGCCAGGCGCATGTACGAGGAGCACGGGCAAGACCTGTTTTTACTCGATGCGACGATCGATAGAGGTTTCTTTATCGATTTGAGCCAGCGCGCGCGATTTCTTCAGCACCAGGACACGGAGCATGTCAGTCGAGTGATGGGGGACCTGCTTGACCGGTTTAATTTGCTGTGGCTGTTACGCTATCGTTTTTCCTATGGCCTGTCGGCCGCTAAATCCTTTTACCTGCTGACCAAGACCGGCAACAGACTGAATTCGACAGAGCTGATGCGACTCGCCAGGATGGACAGTATCGACGAGGTCATCGCTGCCTTACCTGATCCTTACCGCAAGTTGCTGGAAAACATACATGTCATTTCCGATATGGAGGCGGTCATGGAGTACTATAGCCTGTCACTCGCCGCCCGCGCGCTGAATCGAGGATCCAACCTGGTATCGCGCAGTTTCGCCTATATCGTAATGCGCGAGGCCGAAGTCCGATATCTGCAGGCATTGATCAAGGGTAAACAGCTCGGTTTTGATGCGGGGCTTATCAAGCAAGCCGTGGGAGCGCCATCCTGATGTGGTCAACGCCCCTTGCCATGAAAAAGGTTAGCCTTTACATGGTCGATACAGATGCCCCGCTGGCAGCCATGACACTTGCGCGCATGGCGGTGATGCATCCGCTGGAAGCGCACGATGACGATCAGGCTCTGCAGGATTATCCGGCCGCGCCGTATTTTACCGTTTACCATGATTTAAATTCGAGATTCGGTAAAGTAAGTGCCTACCTCGAGAAACCTTTTGTTCAACCTGCGACCTCCAACGGAGTCGTTACCCTCGATGAACTGCAAGCGCTCAATGAGCAACTCAAGGATCTGTGGGCGCAGGTATCCGAACTCGAGGAAAAGCAGCGCAGGCAAAACGAAAAAATGAATGTCACGCGACAATTGTCCGCCAGCCTGCAGAAATTCTCTGCGCTGGACCTTGACCTGGGGCGGTTGAGGCGTCGCGGTAGATTTCTGAGGATCGTCGTCGGTACCGTTCCTGCGGCTAATTTCGATCAGTTGAAGCGCGCACTGTCGCTGGACGGTTTCATGATTAAACGATTCTATTCGAGCGAGGGAATCGACCACGTTGTAGTATTTGGTTCCAGTCAGCAGCGGGAAGACGTGCACGAAGTCCTGGACTCAGCCGATTTCCGCGGGCTGGAAATTCCGCAGGAGTTTTCAGGAAGCCCCGCACGACTGCAGGCAGATCTGAATCGCCAGATCGAGCAGGAGACCGAGGCTCGAAAAGAGGTAAAGCATGAATTGACTGATCTTCTGTCGATGCATATATCCGAGCTGCAGCGCGCTCATGACCACCTGCTACTGGCCAGGCCCTATGCCAGTCTGGCGACGGTGCTGCGCGGCAGGGGCAGGCTCGTATTTTTGCAGGGCTGGGTGCCCGCCGGGCGCGATCTTGAAGTCAGGAAAAAACTTGAACGCGATCTCAGGTTCCCTTTTCATATTGAGTTTTCGGCTCCCGAAAAGGAGGAGTTCGAGCGGGTCCCGTCATTATTGGAAAAATCGTGGTTGCTCAAGCCCTTTCAGGGGCTGGTGCGAAATTTTGGTACCCCGGGTTATCGCGAGGTTGATCCGAGTGGACTGTTCGCGCTGAGTTATATCCTGATGTTTGGCATGATGTTCGGTGACATTGGGCACGGGGCAGTAATAGCACTGGCCGGCCTGGCCCTGTGGAAGCATTTTCCGGGGGTTGCGATTGTTGCGGTACTGGCCGGGCTATCATCAGTATTTTTCGGTTTTATCTATGGCAGCCTGTTCGGTTACGAACATATCGTTCAGCCCCTGTGGATGTCTCCCATGCATGACCCGGTCAGGATATTACTGGTGGCCGTGCTGTGGGGTGCGAGTTTTATTCTGATCGCCAACCTGCTCGCTATCAGAAACTACCTTGCCTCGGGACTAACCGAGCCAGCATTTTTCAGCGGCAAAGGCGTGGCCGGCATGTGTTTCTACCTCGCGGTTCTATATGCGTCGTATCAATTATTCAACAATAACCAATTTGGCTGGCTGGAAGGCTTGTTGCTGTTATTACCGATGGTGTCAATCATGCGCTTTCAGTGGCGACAGGCTACGGGTGGATTGGTGGAACGTGTACTGGTGGTTCTGATCGAGGGGCTCGAGCACATCATCAGCACCGTTTCTGGCACGCTTTCTTTCCTGCGGGTTGCCGCCTTCAGCCTGAATCATGTGGCCCTGGCCGCCGCGGTGTTTGCGATCGCAGGCATGATGGATACCTTTGGCCACGCAATTACCATCGTGCTGGGTAATGTTTTCATTATTGTGCTCGAAGGCGCAATCGTTGCCATACAGTGTTTACGACTCGAATATTACGAGGGTTTTTCACGTTTTTTCAGCGGCAAGGGGAGCGCCTTCGAGCCGTTGAGAATCGAAACTTGAGACCAGAAAAATGGAGCATGCCATGACAAATCTATCCTTCCTGCTTACCGCCGGTGCATTGGGACTGCTGTTACCCGGAATCTATTTCTTGATTTTTCCCCGCTCGATCGCGAGGCTGTCCCGGCGCTGGATGAAGCGCGGAGTCATGCTCAATTTGCTGCTGTTTGTGCTGGGCATCGGTGGAATGCTGGTAGCGGGGGTGAACCAGGTCATGGCTGCCGAGCCGGTCGCCGGGGGATCCGCTGAAATCAGCCTCGGCCTTGGCCTGGCGTTAATCGGAATCGGCCTGCCGACCGCTCTTGCCACGATCGGCGCCGGGATCGCGGTGAGTTCGGTCGGATCGGCGTCGCTTGCCGTCATCACCGAAAAGCCGGAATTGTTCGGTCGCACCCTGATTTACCTCGGGCTTGCCGAGGGCATCGCTATCTATGGGCTGGTGGTCAGTATCCTGCTGCTGGGCAAGATCTGATGCAAATCATCGCCATTGGCGATTCGGCTTTGATGGAGGGCTACGCGTTGCTCGGAATCCAGACCTTCTCCGATGAAAGTGCCCAGCAGATCAATGCGATGCTGATCGAGCTCGAGCGCAGTCGTGAGCGTGCGCTGGTTTTCATTCAGCAGGATTTAATGCGTGCCGATATCCCGATGATCCAGCAACTGCGCGGCCAGGGTGGATCAATCCTTATCTGTGAAATCCCGAAGCTGGTCGCGGTTGACGATTATCAACCCGAAGTGGAGAAACTGATCGCCCGGGTGCTTGGGGTTTCGGTGCTGGAGAAAACGGTTGACGACTGAATCGGACCAGGTAAAAGCGCTACAGCAGTCTATTCTGGAGCGTGCCCGTGAATTGGCTGCCGAGCACATAGCGCAGGGGGGTATGACGCGCTCCAAAATTCTCGAAGATGCCCGCGAAAAGATCAAATTAATGGAGCAGAAGGAGTTGTTGGCCGCGCGGGTGCACGCCGACCGCGAGTATCATCGACAGGTTCAGGCAAATGAATTACGGATCCAGGCCGAACTCGATCGCAATCGCTGGGGACTGGTGCAGGCGGTGATGGATAAGCTTTACCGTCGACTGCTTGAGTTACAGCAGGATGATCAGCGCTATCACTCGATATTCAAACTATTGCTGAAACAGGCTGCCGACAGCATTGGCCAGCCCGATCTGATTGCTTCGATCAGCAACGACGACCTCTCCCGCTACCATGACAACTGGCAGGCAATCGTGCAGGATTGCTGCGGTGACGATGTAAATATCAAACTGTCTCCCGAAGCCTGTCACTGCAGCGGTGGTCTCAAGCTGCTTTCAGAACAGGGTGACGTGATGATCGACAATACCTTTGAGGGAATTGTTGCGAGACGCGAGGGAGAGCTGCAACGACTGATCTTCGAGCGCCTGTTTGCAACCCTGTCAACCGAGGGAAGCGTGTTCGATGGGTGAAGTAATCGAGGTTAATGGCCCCATCGTAACTATCCGCCAACCCGGGATACGCAACGGTGACCAGGTCAAAATCGGGCAGCTCAATCTAATCGGTGAGGTGATTCATATCCGCCAGCACGACGCGCTGGTCCAGGTTTACGAGTCGACCGAAACATTGCGCCCGGGTGAGCAGGTTGTCGGCTTAGACCACCCCTTATCGGTTGAACTGGGACCGGGCCTGCTGGGGCAGATATTCGACGGCGTACAGCGTCCGCTCAACAAGATCATGCAAGCAAGCGGCGAGCACATCAGTCGGGGACTGGAAATACCCGCGCTGGACCGGGATAAAATCTGGCATTACGTGCCGACCGCGGAACTGGTTGTCGGCAGCAGCTTAAGTGGTGGCGAGATTCTCGGCACGGTCAGGGAAACGGAGACGATTGAGCACCGTGTTCTGGCGCCGCCGGGCTGCCATGGTGAGGTCATCGAACACGCACCCGAAGGTGATTACACGGTCGAGGAAATAATCGTAAGGGTCAGAAACGAGGCAGGCGTGGTCGAGGAGGTCGCCACTATTGGCCCGTGCGTCAGCCGCGTCCTTACCAATCACGCGCCAGTTCGAGCCTGCCTTTGATCACCGGTCAGCGTATTCTCGATACTTTTTTCCCGATGCTGAAAGGGGGCAAGGCGGCGGTGCCCGGTCCCTTCGGCGCCGGCAAAACCATCGTGCAACAGCAGATAGCGCGCTGGGCTAATGCGGATATTGTTTTATACGTTGGCTGCGGTGAGCGCGGCAATGAGCTGGTTGAAATATTACAGTCTTTTCCGGAGTTGATCGATCCGTACAGCGGACGCTCGTTGATGGAGCGCACCTTCCTGGTGGCGAATACTTCGAACATGCCGGTGGTGGCACGGGAAGCCAGCATCTATGTCGGCGTGAGCATGGCCGAGTATTACCGTGACCAGGGCTACGACGTCGTCATGGTGGCAGATTCGACCAGCCGCTGGGCCGAGGCCTTGCGCGAAGTGGCCGGTCGGCTCGGTCAAATGCCGGTGGAAGAGGGTTATCCGGCCTATCTGGCGTCGCGCCTGGCTGCCTTTTACGAGCGTGCGGGAAGCGTAGAGACGCTCGCCGGCAAGCCTGGCTCGGTGAGCCTGATCGGGGCCGTATCACCGCCCGGAGGTGATTTTTCGGAACCGGTCACCAGCCACACCAAGGAAATAATCCGCACATTCTGGGCATTGTCCAAACCGCTCGCGGATGCGCGGCATTACCCCGCGGTATCCTGGCTTGAAAGTTTTACCGATTATTCCGCGAGGGCGGCGCAGTGGTGGGCGGAAAACGTCAGTCCAAAATGGAGTTCGCGCCGCCAGCAGGCGTTGGCGCTGCTGGCCGAGGCGGACGAACTCGAACGCATCGTAAACCTGGTAGGCCCGGAGGCCTTATCATCATCGCAACGCTGGGTACTCGAGAGTGCGGGGCTGATCAAGGAAGCCGTGCTTCAGCAAAGTGCACTCGATCCCGTCGACAGCTATTGTTCCCCGCAAAAGCAGTTTCAACTACTCGATCTGGTGCTGAAATTTCATGACGGCGGCAGCCACTTGATCGAGCTTGGCGTGCCGGTAGAGCAGCTCATCGAACTTGAGTTTAGTGGCGCGTTAAAGCGGCTCAAATCGACGGTCACGAACGACGACCTGACACCGCTTGCGGAGTTCGAAGAAAAATTCGAGAAGGTGTTTAGCGCAATCAGGATCGAGCACCAGGGCGACCGGGAAGCGGTGTCATGAGCGAACTCGAATATCGCAAGGTGAGCTCGATTCATGGTGCGTTGATGTTTCTGCAGGGTGTGGATAATGTTGCCCTGGGCGATCGCGTCGTGATTCGGGATCGAGAGGGAATGCGTCGTAACGGCCAGGTAATTCGCAGCTCCAAAGATGTTGTCATGGTGCAGGTATTTGAAGGAACCGAGAACCTGGACCTCGAAAATACCTGGGTAAGATTTCTCGATGAACCCTTCGAGTTATCGCTGTCGCCAGACATGCTGGGGCGAAATTTTAACGGTATTGGCGACCCACGGGATGACCGGCCGCCCATTGTTTCGGCCGTGCGTCGTAATGTGAACGGCGCGCCTGTTAATCCAGCGGCACGGGCTTATCCGCGGGAATTTATCCAGACCGGGATATCCACTATCGATGGCCTCAACTCGCTGGTGCGAGGTCAGAAGCTACCGGTATTTTCAGGCTCGGGATTACCGCACAACCGGCTTGCGGCTCAAATCGTGCGACAGGCCCGGTTACCCGGCGATAGTACAAATTTCGTGATTGTTTTTGCCGCCATGGGGGTATCATTTTCTGACGCCCGTTTCTTCGAGCAGGAATTTGAATCAAGCGGCGTGCTGCGTAACGTGGTGATGTTTATCAACCTGGCGAACGACCCGCCGATGGAGCGCCTTATACTGCCGCGCACCGCGTTGACCGCCGCCGAGTACCTGGCCTATGAACTTGACCATCACGTGCTGGTGGTGATCACGGACATGACGAATTACGCTGAAGCGCTGCGCGAGGTTGCAACCGAAAAGGGCGATGTGCCTTCGCGCAAGGGATATCCGGGATACCTGTATTCCGATCTTGCCGAAATCTATGAACGTGCTGGACGTCTGCGGGACCGCCACGGATCGATAACCATGATTCCGATTCTGTCGATGCCGAGCGATGACATTACCCATCCCATCCCGGACCTGACCGGCTATATCACCGAGGGGCAGATAGTCCTGAGTCGAGATCTGCACGGTAAATCGGTTTATCCACCGGTCAATGTGCCGCCTTCGTTGTCGAGATTGATGAAAGACGGGATCGGTAAGGACGATACCCGCGAAGATCATCCCCGCGTCGCCAGCCAGCTTTATGCTTCTTACACGCGAGCGCTGGAAGCGCGCAACCTGGCTTCGATTATCGGCGCGGAGGAACTGTCACCGCGCGATCGGCGTTACCTGAAGTTTGCCGATCGTTTCGAACACAGTTTTGTCAGGCAGGGTGAGGATGAAGAGCGCAATATTATCGAAACCCTGGACCTGGCCTGGGAGCTGTTATCGCTGCTACCCGCGAACGCGCTTAGTCGTGTCTCCGAAGAAGACCTGCACAAGTATCATAGCTGGGACGGCTCAAGCTGATGCAGGATCGCCTCAATATACCGCCGACTAAAAGTTCATTGCTCGATCTGAAGCAGAAGCTGATTTTTCTCAACGAAGGTCATCGCTTACTGGAGCGCAAGCGTGAGCTGCTGACGCGCCTGGTATATGAAAAATTAGCGGAGTATCGGCAGCTGAACAGCTCGACCCGGGAAGCTTTTAGCAAGGCCTACCGTTGGCTGGGTATTACCCAGATGCGGATGGGCAGTAACCGTATAAAACAACTGGCCGTCGGCATGCCGTTAGCGGTAGAGGCAACAGTCGTGCCCAGGCGGGATATGAGTGTGCAGTATCCTGCAGTCAAAATTCGGAAATTACCGCTGTCGCCGGTCGGCATCCTCGGCACCGATGCCAGTCTTGATGAAACCCGCTCAAGTTTTGCGGACATGGTCGTCAAGGCTTCCAAACTGGCCGAGGTTGAAACCGCTTTGTGGCGCCTGCTCGAAGAGCAGCGAAAAACACAAAAGCGGGTCAACGCGCTGAAACACAACGTTATTCCAAGATACGAGCGCACCATCAAGTACATTGAATCTAGTCTCGAAGAAGAAGAGCGCAACGTTTTGTTCCAACTCAAGGTGCTGCTCCAGCGCAGCTGAACTGGTGCCGCTATTGTATTCACCGAATGTGATGATAAATCCTGGCACAGTGCGATAAACGTTACAGAATCAGATCGGTAAACGCTTCAAACCAGGAAAAGTAGTGGATTGACGGACCGATACCCGGAGCAATAGATTTAGTCCGCCTGGTCGCAACTGGCTGGGCTAGTTAGCCTGGTAAAAATCCTGGTAGATAAAGTTGGCGATTGCCTCAACATCATTGATATCAAGCACGGGAATTGTGATACCTGCGGGCGGATCTGCATCACAGGCCAGCGCGATAACCGATTCGTCATGCTGGTAGAGAAAAGGCTTGCCCAGGGTTTCGCGGTGCAGTTCTATTTTCGGGAACTGGATGTCCTTGTAACCTTCAACCAGAATAATGTCAGCGCGCTCGGTATCGAGCATATCGATAATTTCATGCAATTCCGGTTCGTCGGCGGGTTCATCGAACTCGGTGATGAGCGCCATGCGGGTGGTCGTGCAGATGACCGTCTGGTCAGCACCGGCCTTGCGCAATTCGTAGCTGTCCTTGCCCGGGAAGTCGAGTTCGAAATGGTGGTGGGCATGCTTGATCACCGAAACCCGCAAATCGCGCGCCTTGAGCAGCGGGATAAGTTGTCGTAACAGCGTGGTTTTACCGGTGCCGCTGTAAGCGCTGAAACCGAGAATAGGTATCGAGGCTTTCATTGCCGAGCCTGCAGTTGCTGCTGATCCGTGGGCGTATTGATATTGCGGAACATGTCGGCGCAATCCGAGAAATCGGTTTGCACAAAGCCATGCAAAGCGTACCAGCGGTCGATCTTGCGGTCGCCGCTATCGAGAAACTCAAGCAGGCTCGGCCGCAGATCAACCCTGATCAACGCGTGTACCGGCTGCAGTCGCTCACCGTCGAAGGCGACGTGTACAGGTGCATTATTGTTCTCCTGGCTCAGGATAAATCGATTAACGTAGTCATTTACCAACAGCGGGCTATCGCAGGGTAGCGTCACGAGGTAGTCGCTTGCAACCGCTGCCATGGCGCTGGCGAAGCCGGCCAGCGGTCCCTGGTAGTCCTCGAGCTGGTCGCTGACGACCGGGTAGCCGAAACTCCGGTAACGATCGTGATTGCGATTTGCATTGATGATTATGTCAACCGACTGCTGTTTGAGCTTCTCGATCAGGATGGATACCAGCGGTTGACCATTGAACTCGATCAGGCCCTTGTCCTGGCCACCCATACGCCTGCCCCGACCGCCGGCGAGAATAACCGCGGTAATGTCCTCGGTACCGATATTCATCGTTGCTTGGACTGGCGCACCGACTCGAGTTCGACCACTTCGGAGACCGCGATCTCATCTCCCTGGATTCGATGTTTCTGCAGGTGCAGCCTGGTGGTTGAGAGTCCACGAAAGACTTCCGGGTCGTGGGTGACAATCACGATTGCGGTACCGCTATCGCGGAATTCCTGCAGCATTTGCAGCGTTCGTTCTCGACTCTCGTTATCGAGGTTTGCGGTCGGTTCGTCGAGCAGCAGGATTTGGGGATGACACAGGCGTGCCCGCGTCAGTGCGACGCGTTGTTTCTGCCCACCCGAGAGAGATGCCGCCGACTGTGATTCGAGGCCTTCTAGCCCGGCCCAGCTAATTGCCTTGTTAACACTGGATTCTCGATCGACGATCGCCGGGTTAAGCCGGGCCGCGTACTCGATATTGCGCAGCAGGCTACCAGCAAACATGTAAGGTTGCTGGTGCAGGTACATGACCGTTTTCAGCAGTCGTTTACGCAACCGGCTCCAGGGTTGCGGGTCGGTGTCATCGAGATTGACAACACAATGATTTGGTTTTTCGAGACCGGCGATAACTCGCAGTAAAGTTGTTTTTCCAGCTCCGTTGTTGCCGGTTATGACGACACAATCACGGCTGGCAAAACTGATCGCGGTCTGATCGAGCACCAGGTTGTTGCCAAAACTTTTACTGATGTCGCAAAAGCCGATGCGGAAATTTTCAATCATGGATTGATACTGCCTTTTCCCTGTACGTACTGCAACAGGCTGTTGAGTAAAAAGGCAAGAAACAGCAGGACGATGCCGAGCGCAATGCCTTCGGCAAATGCGCCTTTGCTGGTTTCAAGCGCAATTGCGGTTGGAATATTGCGCGTGTAGTGCGCAATATTGCCACCCAGCATCATCGATGCACCCACTTCCGAGATGATGCGACCGTAACCTGCGAGTAACGCCGCCATCAAACCAAATCGAATTTCATAGAGCACGGTGAAGAAGGCCCGCAGCGGGTTCGCGCCAAGCGTGCGTGCAGTTTCCCAGGCGGCGCGGTCGGCAGCCTGCAGCGATACATGGGCCATGCATACCAGGATTGGCATGCACAATACAAATTGGCCCAAACCCATCGCGGTCTGGGTAAACAGAAGCTTGAAATCGCCCATCGGCCCCTGTCGCGACAGGACGATAAAAAGTGTCAGACCAATGACCACCGCGGGCACTGATAAAAAGGTGTTAAACAAAGATATCAGGAAACGTCGCCCGAAAAAATTGCCGTAAGCAAGCGTGAAAGCAATTACCAGTGCCAGCGGAATCGCGGCCAGTATCGCCATCGTCGAAACTCGAAACGATATCCCGACGATTTCCCAGATTTCCGGATTACCGCTGAACAGCAGCCGAAAAGCCTCGACGGTGCTGGCGAGTAAAACATCCACGACTAGCTGGAGCTACCTGCCGCAGGCACGAACAGTTGCTGGCCCTTGATTTTGAATTCGCTAATCATTTTCTGTGCCGGAGGAGACGTGATCCATTTGATCAGCTTGCTCGCGCCGCTGTAATTTACGTCCGGATGACGTTCCGGATTTACCGCGATGATACCGTAGGGATTGAATAACGGAGGATCGTCCTGGTAGAGCAGCTCTATATCCAGCTTGGACTCATAAGCCAGCCAGGTACCGCGGTCAGTCATCGTGTAAGCGTCGATTTCGTTGGCTATTTGCAGCGTCTTTCCCATACCTTGTCCAACCTCGCGATACCAGCTGCCGCCAGGTTTTTTGCCGCTGCTTTGCCACAGGAAAAGTTCGCGCTTGTGGGTTCCAGAATCATCTCCGCGCGAGATAAACGGTGCCTTGCTGGCCGCGATGCGTTGCAGGACCTCGGCCACGGAGCCACTGCCGGCTGTTCCGGCTGGATCTGATGCAGGGCCGACAATAATAAAATCGTTATACATGACGTCGGCTCTATCGACCCCGTAGCCACCCTCTACAAAGGCATCCTCTGCGGCACGGGCGTGCACCAGCACGATGTCGACATCGCCTTCACGGCCGAGTCGCAGTGCCTTACCGGTGCCGACCGCGATCAGGTGAACCTCGATCGAAGTTTCTTCGGTAAATTTGGGCAACAGCAAATCCATCAGCCCAGAGTTGGCGGTGCTGGTTGTCGTCGCCAGTTTTAGCAGGGATTCATCGGCCTGCGCATAACCCGTAACCAGGATGGTCATGATCAAAAAAACAGCCTTTCGCAACATTGATGAAATTCTCTAGGCGCAAGTAAAATCAGGGATGCAGTGTATCAATCGGGACCGGGTCTAGTCGAATATTCGTTGGGGTGATCAGTCAAAACAGGTAAACTGCCTGCCCTGAATCAATAAATCCGAGTTAGCAAATGGACGAAGAAACCCTGAATATGTCGATCCGCAAATTCCTGAAGAAAGTCGGTATTACGTCGCAGCGCGAAATCGAACGCGCAATAGATCTCGCCAATACCGAGGGACGCCTGGACGGTAATCCGGTCCGGGTCAAGATCACGCTGGAATGCGACCTGATCGACGACGCCCTGTCGATCGAAGACGAAATCAGGTACTAGCGGGCGCGAGCCATGAGCCAGGACCGTGAATTCGTGCCCTTGAGGATAGCGGTACTGACCGTTTCTGATTCGCGCGACGAAACAACCGACAAGTCGGGCGCCTTACTGGTTAAAATGCTTGGCGAAGCGGGCCACCAGCTAGCCGAGAAAGCCATCGTTCCGGATGACAAGTACCGCATTCGGGAGGTAGTTTCGCGCTGGATTGCCGATGAATCTCTGCCGGTTGTTTTAACCACTGGAGGTACCGGCGTTACCGGCCGTGACGGTACTCCCGAAGCGGTCACGCCGTTGCTCGACAAGGTCATCGACGGTTTCGGTGAAACCTTTCGTAGCCTTTCATACCAGAACATCGGCACCTCGACCCTGCAATCGAGAGCGATCGCGGGCGTGGCCAACGGCACTTACATATTTTGCCTGCCGGGTTCTGCGGGAGCCTGCAAGGATGCCTGGACGCAGTTGATCAGTAGCCAGCTTGATTACCGGACTCGCCCCTGTAACCTGGTTGAGTTGATGCCGCGATTACGCGAAACCTAGGTTTCAAAATCTTTTGCAAGACTCGCCAGACATGAGCTGGGATGAAACATCAGGCGTGGCGATTGAAACTTCTCGATCCGAGCCGGCAGGCTGGGGATTCGAGCCGCGCTGGCTTTTGATCATCATGGTTTCGGTACCCCTGGCGGCCACGCTTTTCTGGTGGGTCGGGGTGCGTTACTTCGGCTCGCGGTTGCAGTTTCTCGAGTACCAGCAGTTTGCGGCGGTGGTCACGGTCGGCGTGGCTGGAGGCTACCAGCTTTATTTCTGGGTGCAGCGGAACCGGTTTCGTCGGCGCGCGGTCTGCCTGAAAATCAGCCTCGACGACCGTATCCCGTTTGTTCCTGAATGGATCTGGCTCTACAGCTTTCTCTATTACCTGATGATGGGCGTGACGGTAGTATCGATCCAGGACCTGGCCGAAGGCGTGCGAATAATTTTCGGCGGGCTGGTTCTGCTGGTAACCGGTTGCGCAATATTTTATTTTTCCCCACCTATGTCCCGCATAAATTCCGCAAGTTTGAAGCAAATACGCTGTCAACACGTTACCTCGCCTTTGTGCAGTCGATGGACAATGATCGCAACGCGTTCCCGAGTATGCATTGTGCACTGGCAACCTACGTCGGACTGGTGGTGATGGATGTACCGATCATCGGGGTCTGGATTGGCAGTGTTTACATCGGTTTTATCTTGATCAGTTGCCTGCTGGTCAAGCAGCATGTGATCGCCGATACGGTAGCCGGCGTCGCGCTGGGCACGCTGATTTTTTACCTGAACCTGGTGCTGAATACGGGGTAGCCGAAAGCCAGGAACCCGGCCCCGCCTGTATAGTTCAGCGTGCGCTGTTGCGCACCGGTCGCGCCGGTGGGATCTCGTCGAACTCGATCAGTTCGCCACCGTGGTAAACCAGGAAATGTCGGCCCTTGGCGCGCGCGATCAGGGTCACGCCGACCTTCTGTGCGATTTCAAGGCCCATGGCGGTGATGCCGGAACGCGACAGCAACACCGGGATCTCCATCAACGCGACCTTGATGACCATTTCCGAGGTCAGGCGCCCGGTGGTGTAGAAAAGCTTGTCATGGCCCTGCAGGTCGTTAAGCCACATGTAACCCGCGATAGCATCGACCGCATTGTGCCGGCCAACGTCTTCGATAAATTGTTCGATACCGTGAGTTTCGCTGCACAGGGCACAACCGTGCACGGCACCGGCATTTTTATAAATTTCGTTGTATTCGTTGAGTTGATTGAGCAGCGCATAAATTGCAGATTGCCTGAGTGCCGGGGGTTGCAGCGATATCTTGTCGATGTCTTCCATCAAGTCACCAAACACCGTTCCCTGGCCGCATCCGGTGGTGACCGTCTTGCGGCCGAGCTTGGCGTCGAGATCCTCGATGCCATCGTGCGTGGTGATTGCCACTGCCTCGGCCTCCCAGTCGACCTGGATCGCCTTGATCGCCTCGATATCATCGATCATGCGCTGGTTGCGCAGCCAGCCCAGGATCAGTAACTCGGGATGATTTCCGAGCGTCATCAGGGTCACGATTTCGCGCTTGTCGAGATAGATCGTGAGCGCACGCTCGACCGCTATCGCGCCTTCGACCGGCTCGTTGTATTCGTTGCAGGCGATAACGTTGGCGGTGGCCTTGAGGCCGGCATTGCTGAGTTGGGGAAGGCGTCGCTGCGGGACGGAAGTCATGGGATAGGCCCTTGGTTAAAGGTACTAACCGCCGGTGAGATTCATGTGACGCAGCAGTATTTCCTGGGAATTGAGGTTGAAATCATGTCCCTTCGGCTTGATTTGCATCGAGTCGATGATGGCCTGCTCCAGCGCGTCCGGATTACCGGGATTGGCGCGAATAACGTGGCGCAGATCGAGCGAATGCTCCTGTCCCAGGCACAGCAGCAGGCGCCCCTCCGCGGTCACGCGCACGCGATTGCAGGATTCGCAGAAGTTGTGGCTGTGCGGTGAAATAAAGCCGACCCGGGTATTGCCGTGTTGCGTGAGCTGGTAATAGCGTGACGGTCCCGCCGTAGTCATCGTGCTCGGTACGATTTCGAAGTGCTGTTCGAGATCTTCCAGAATCTGGTCGCTGGAATAATAGGCAACCGCGCGATCGTGATGGTCGTTGTGACCGAGCGGCATTTCCTCGATGAAGCTGATGTCGATGCCGCGATCGATACAATAGTTGACCAGGGCGAGAATTTCGTCGTGGTTGTGGTTCCTCAATACCACGGTATTGATCTTGATCTGTTCAAAATCACAGGCAATCGCCGCGTCGATGCCATCGAGCGTCTTTTTGAGATCGCCAACGCGAGTCATTTCGCGGAAGCGCTGCGGGCGCAGCGTGTCCAGGCTGACGTTGATGCGAGTGACCCCGGCGTCCTTTAACGGCCGCGCGTATTTCTCGAGCTGGGTTGCATTGGTGGTGAGCGTCAGGTCACGCAGACCCTCGCTGGCACCCAGGTTGTTGAACAATTGCATAATATTTCTTCGCACCAGGGGTTCGCCACCCGTGATACGAATCTTGTCCACGCCGAGCTTGATAAAGGCCTGGCCCACGCTTTCCATTTCTTCTAACGTCAATAGCTGCGTGCGCGGCACGAACTTCATCTTTTCCGGCATGCAGTAAACGCAGCGCAGGTCGCAGCGGTCAGTTACCGACAGGCGTACGTAGCTAACCCTGCGCCCGAAGCGGTCGATGAGCTGGTTCTGTGAAGTTGTCTCGGTCATGGGACGCGTTATTCTAGCAATGATCAAACGATTTAGAAACGGCAGAATTGTCAGGGTCTTTGCGCGGTCGAGCCCGCATCAGTGGCTGAATTCGCAGGCGCTTGTTCTGGTACAGCAAATTAAATTTGCTGGCACTAGCCCGCACTTTGGCGCGCCATATACTTTGCGCATTCTTAACCACCAGGGCTTGAGT
>CALZHS010000025.1 GCA_945787265.1 uncultured Gammaproteobacteria bacterium
TGGTGGCATCATGGGCTGTTGCGGCGGCAGACAAGTCTTCAACGTTATGCAAATCATCGACACAGACTAGCACGCGTGCGGTTTTCGCCAGTTGCGCAAGACGTGCAATCTTTCGCGGATCCACGACCTGGTTTGAAACCATGACGTCGGTAATGCCGCCCGCGACCATGACCTCGGCCTCGGAAACTTTCTGGCAGCAAATACCGCAGGCACCACCGTGATTGATTTGATAGCGGGCGATATCGACCGATTTATGTGTCTTGGAATGTGCGCGTAAACGAACCCCGGCGCTCGCAAGGCGATCGCGCAGGGTGGCGACGTTACGCTCGAACGCGTCCAGGTCAATGATCAGTGCCGGCGTGGCGACGTCGGCAAGGTCCATTCCGACGGCCGCAGGGATGTCCAGTCCCACCACCCCCTCTTTTTGATCGGCGCCTTTTTTCATCTTCACCTGGTGATCGGCTACTTGCAGCCCGGGCAGTGTTTGAGGTCGACATTACCCCCGGTAATAATGATCCCGACGCGTTGTCCCTCGAACAATTGCCTGTTTTTAAGCATCACCGCCAGCGGCACTGCAGACGACGGTTCGATAATAATTTTCATGCGCTCCCAGGTCAGGTACATCGCATCGAGAATTTCATTCTCGCTGGCGAGCAGTACATCGCTGACAAATTTCGAAACAAAGTGCCAGGTGCGCGGTCGCAGGTTGGTTTTCAAACCATCGGCAACCGATTGCTGCGCGTCGCGGGTGACGATTTCCCCGGCATGAAAAGAGCGGTAGGCGTCATCGGCGGCTGCAGGCTCGGCCGCATAAATCCGGATTTCGGGTGCCAGCGTTGATAGCGCCAGGCAGGTCCCGGAGATCAATCCGCCGCCACCGATGGGAGCGACAACGGCATCCAGCGCTTCGCATTGCTGGTGCAGCTCCAGCACGCAGGTTGCCTGGCCGGCGATGACACGCGGATCATCGTAGGGATGCACGACATCAGCACCGGATTCGGCAACCAACTGTTCCAGCGTGGCTTCGCGCGCCGCCTGGGTTGGTTCGCATTCGATTATTTTGCCGCCGTAACTGCGCACCGCGGCTTTTTTCGCCGCGGGCGCGTTATGCGGCATTACCACGGTCGCATCGATTCCGCGCAGCGCAGCGGCGAAACTGAGTGCCCCGGCGTGATTGCCTGAAGAGTGCGTGGCCACGCCTCTTTTGGCTTCTTCGTCGCTGAGGCCAAACACCGCGTTGCTCGCACCGCGCGCTTTAAAAGCGCCGACCTTTTGCAGGTTTTCACATTTGAAGAATATCTCGGCACCGGTTAACTGGTTGAGGTAGCTCGAAGTCATTACCGGGGTACGATGAATATAGGGCGCGATGCGTTCATGTGCCTTTAGTACATCTTCGAATGTCGGAATATCCATGCTGGCGGTCTCGTCGGTTGCGCGAATCGCGAGACGCAATAATGCCACAGAATCTAGACGATCTTGATATTCGAAACACGAATTCGAAAGCGGTTATTATCCTCGATGAACACGTTCAACTTGAGATTCATGCAGTCAGCGTAAGATTTGGCCAGTGACAGACGGGCGATCGAGTCGTGATCCTGCTCGGTCACGTGGTTTTGATAGAAATCCTTGAACATCGCTTTCAACTCGTCACTGGTCAGTGATTTCGACATCTGGTTTTCGACTTCAAGCGCGCAGAATTCTGCCCCCGATTGAAACAGGATTCTGATCTCCCCTTTCTCCGGGCTATGTGAAATGGCATGGCTTAGCAAGTTTGCGAGTAAATGTTCCATCCACTTCGCATCCACCAGCAGGGTTGGCAGCTTTCGCGTGGGCAGGCGCAGCAGTATGTTTCTTTTTGTGGCCTCTTTGGCTAGTCTCGAGTTCAGACTTTTAAGCAGCCCGGCAAGTTTTACTTCGCTGATGACCAGTTCGATTTCACCCGGGTCGCAACGACACATTTTCAGTAAATTCTGTATCAAACGATTCAGGTGAGTGGTGGGATCAATTGCGCTACCCGGATCATCAGTGGAAAAATTCGGATTGATTCTGCGCTGCACCAGGGATTGAATGCGTGTGTGCAGGTCATCGCAGGAGAACGGTTTTACCAGGTAGTCATCGGCGCCCTGGATCAGCGCGGTGACGCGATCATGAATCTGGTCGCGCGCCGACAGAATCAGGATCTCCACTTCCCGGTTTAGCTCGCGAATTTCATGCAGTACCAGCAGGCTGGATTCCTTTGGCAGCATCAGGTCGAGGATAATGACATCGTAGTCGCGCCTGGAGGCATAAGTGATCGCCTCGGTGCCCTCGGCGACCACGTCGACGTCGTAACCATACGCCTCTAGCCCCGAGCTCAGCGAACTTTGCAACCGGGCCGAATCTTCTACCACGAGTACTTTCATGGCTTTGTTTTAGCCGACCAATCTGAAGATTAGCTTAAGATCCCAGTCCTAAATTACAGTTTCTTGAAAGGATCGAGCCATTTGCCAAAATGCCGGGGTTGACGGGGTAAGCTGAATCGTTCGGAATGGCAATACGATGCCTGATTTATACGGTTTTAATATTTGACAAAATGATAAGAAACCGTTCACCTTCCAGGATCGAAGTGTTTAACTCCAGTTTCATCAGATCGGCATAAATCTTGACCAGCGATAATCCGATGCCGGCGTGACCCCCGGATTGCCGGGCAGAATCCTTTCTCCAAAATCGTTTGAAAATCATCTCAAGGTCTGCCGTAGACAAAGGATCGAGCATTTTATTTTCGATTTCCAGGGTGCAGTAACCAGCATTGATTTTTGATCTGATGCTGACTGTTTCACCGGTTGGACTATGCGAAATCGCATTAAAAATCAGATTTTTCAATACCTGTTCAAACAGCTGTGCGTCGACGTGGATGACGGGTAACTCCTGTCCGGGTAAGCGCATCGAAAGATTGCGCTCGCTCACATCCTTGTCAAAACCCCGGCAAACTTTTTCGAGCTCCTGCTTTAACGGGATATCACTATATTCAAGTTTAATATCGCCCTCTTCGCTGCGACAAAGGTAGAGCAGATTCTCAATCAGGTGGTCAAGCTGAGTCGCAGAATCATGAATGTCTCCAAAATAGCTGCGAATATCTTTTTCGTCGGGCCAGCGCAAACCCACTTCAGCGAGTGAGCGGATTTCCGACACCGGGGTGCGCAGTTCATGCGCAACGTCTGAGCTGAACTGGCGCTCTCGGATAAAGGCCTTTTCGATTTCCGATAATGCCAGGTTGAACTGTGTCGCGATCGGTTCGAGTTCGGCGGGTTGCCCCTTGCTCGTGATTCTACGGTCGATGGAGCGGGGAGATATCTGACTAATTTCATCGTTAATCTGGTTTAGTGGCTCAAGTCCCAACTTGATTGCGCGCGTGATCACCAGGTCAAGGGACTCGCGCTCAAGACTCACCCGCAGTATCGCGCGGGGACGCTTTTCCAGAGGAATCTTTTTACGTAAGGCCTTGTCTTCGATCTGGGGGATAAACTTGATCGCGATGCGCCTGCCGTTCCTGCCGTCGGGCAGCGTGGTATCGGAAACGATGACTTCACTGGATTGATCGGCAAATTGCGAGGCCGCGTATCCGTTGAAGCTGTTTGATCTTTCCAGGAGGCTGCCGTCGCCAAGAAATAACTCGAAATACTCGGGGCTGTTAGGTGACTCGAATTCAGGCATGAACTCGTCGGCAAAATCCAGCTCGACTTCGCTCCCGTCGAACTTGGTCAAGGTAACCAGGGCTCGAGCCTTGGATTCGAGCGCATTGTCAAACTGTTCCAGTAACCAGCTTGTGACAACACGGTCGACGACGATTTGCCCGGTCGCCAGAATCAGGGCCACCCACAGAATGGTCTTGTAGGTGATCGCTTTGCTTATCGAGCGCACGGGGATTTTCTGCTATTCAATATAATATCCAAATCCGCGTTTGGTCCTGATCACGTCTTCAATACCCTGCGCTCTAATTTTCTTTCGGATACCGCTGATATGAACCTCAACCGCGTTCCTGGATGAATAAGAATTCGCATCATAGATCTGGTTGAGTAGTGTTTCGGTTGTAACCACGCGTCCCCGGTTAAGTGCCAGGTACTCGAAGATGCTCATTTCAATCGGCGTAAATGGAAAGCAATCGGCACCCCGGTAGGCAAGGTGGAGCGAAGTATCGACTTTAATGTCGCCGACCGACAGCACTGGCGACTTCTGCTTAAACCTGCGACGCACCAGCGCCTGGATTCGCGCATGCAGTTCATCGAATGAGAATGGCTTGACCAGGTAATCGTCCGCACCTTGCTGTAGACCTGTAATCCGGTCCCGGGTCTGGTCTCGAGCAGACAGGATCAGGATTTCCGGATTCATTTTCGAATTGCGGATTTCACGCATCACTTCGAGGCCGGATTTCTTCGGTAACATTAAATCCAGTACGATAACGTCGTAATCACAATGCATTGCGAAAGCGATGCCTTCTTCGCCGTCGCCTGCAATATCAACCGCGTAGCCGAGACGGCGCAAGCCTGTGCGCAACGATTTTTGCAGCTTTATAGAGTCTTCCACTACCAGTATCTTCATGCTGGGGTTTTAGCGCTCAAAGCTTAAGATTGGCTTAAGATTACTGAAAAATCGAGTTAAATCCTGGCTAGCCTGATGGGCCCCCGCCCGAGAAATGGTAATTTTGGCACTCAATCTTAAAGTAATCTTAAGCTTGGGGCGTTAGGCTTCGTGCCACTTAACTACTTTACAGGGTCGACAGATGAAAATTTCCCGGTTTAGATCATTCCGCATTGTCCTGGTTTGTGGACTCACAATTGCATCACCACATTTACAGGCCGATACCGATCCCGAGTATGAACTATCGGGTCGGCTGAATATAGTCGGTGCCAGTGGCACACCTTCCAACGACATTCTGGGCTTTGGGGTTATCCTCCATCGAAAATTATCCGATGACTGGTACCTGGGTGTCAGCTTCGAAAACTCGACCGATTTCGATGTTGAAAGACCTAACGAAGAACTTGGTATCGATAGCGTCAGCGAAACGGATGCCCTGGGTACAATGAATATGCTGACGGTAGTTGCCGAGCGTCGTTACGCGCTTGACTCGGAGGATTGGACCGGATTTTGGAACCTGGGTGGTGGGATCGCGGACATCGATGTTGACGATGCCGACGGCGATGTCAAAGGCGGTGGCAGATTTGATATCGAAATCGACGCCGATACAGAGTATGTCCTGATTGGCAGTGTCGGCGCATTGCAGCGGTTGGGTGACGGGTGGTCGGCGCGTTACGAGGCTACTGTCGAGCAGCACTTTGCCGACTGGGATATAAAAGACAGGGTTACCGGCAGAACCGATTCATATGATGATTACACGGTCTATGGTCTACGCGTCGGATTGAACTACCGGTTCTGATCGGTTTCAGCCGGGCGCAGGCTTTTGTAAAACCCGCACTGCTGCAAATAGCTTCAGCATGTCCGGATTATCGATAAATGAAATATTGTAGGGATGCTCGCAAACGAGCTTGTCATAATTTTCGCTTGCCGGCATGTCTTCAACCAGTTTCGCGATCTTGCCCCATAGCAACAGGGTAATGCGCTGTACCGAATTGGCGGCAATCAGCATCAGTAAGCGCTCGAGAAATTCCTGCCAGTAACGTGCTTCCAGCGTCGGTTTGCGCCCCGGATGCAGCACCGGGGTCGCGTTTAGCATCAGGAATCCGGCACGTTCCAGGTTTGCGAATAGTCCTGCCAGGGTCTGGACCAGGTCGTGCTTGTCGAGTTCGGCTATCGCGTGCTGCGTGATTTTACCGTCTGCGTCTTTGTGCAGGCGGCCTTCTGCCACCAATGCTGTTTTGACAATATTGCGCAGCGAGGTGGCGCGGTTAACTGCCTTACTCAAGCCCTGGTCGCTCCACAGGCCGTCAACCGCGGCGTCGTAGAAGGCGATTCCGTTTGCCGACTCGCGCCGCGGGTAGGGCGACTCACCGATCAGCAGGTAACGCACTCCGGACCGATCGCGTTGAAATGCCGCCAGCAGTCGATCGATGCCCGGCAGCCATTCGTCGTCTTGCAGCAGGTCGCCGAGGTAGGTGGAATCGAGGGTTGAAAGCGACTCGATGAGGATTTGTCGCCAGTCGTCGTGCACCCCTGAACGTTTGATCAGGGTATCGATACTACTCATCTATGAGCGCTTCAATGCTGAGGTTAATTTCATCAATGCTGATGCCCATGCCGATGATTATGCGGTTTGGGGTGGGTGCCTGTCTATCCAGTGGTGGACAATGTCGACATCGATACCAGCGGCCGCGGGTAGTTACTCCCGGTAATGACGCATGATCACGGGCTCGGCCAGCGTCTTTGCGGGCAGATCCGCAAGTGCAGTGATTTTACCTGTTTCGGTTTAATCGGATCACTGTCAAAATGTCGCAGTTACGAAACCCGCATGCGCCGGCGCGGCGTGGATATTGCAAATTTC
This sequence comes from uncultured Gammaproteobacteria bacterium, assembly GCA_945787265.1. Classification (GTDB taxonomy): domain Bacteria; phylum Pseudomonadota; class Gammaproteobacteria. The sequence continues at coordinate 6,476 of CALZHS010000025.1, forward strand.
ATATGCCTGACAATCAAAAAAAATCCTGCACGATCAGGGCGAGAACATGACATCCGGTACGGATCGCGACCAGGTTCCACGGCTCGAGCTGCACGGAATTACCAAGATTTACCCATCGGTAATCGCCAATGACGCCGTGTCCCTGTCGGTAAAGCGAGGCGAAATCCACGCGGTTCTGGGTGAAAATGGTGCAGGTAAATCGACGTTGATGAAAATGATTTACGGCGTCGCAAAGCCCGATGCGGGTGAAATGAAGTGGCAAGGCGAGGTGGTGCAGGTCGAGAATCCAGCGCATGCCAGGAGTCTCGGAATTGGCATGGTGTTCCAGCATTTTTCCCTGTTCGAAACCCTGACCGTGGTTGAAAATGTCGCCCTGGCGTTGCCCGACCGCCCGGACTTGAAACATCTCGCCGGGCAGATTACCGAGGTTTCCAGCCTTTACGGCCTGCCGGTCGATCCGCAGCGCCTGGTGCACGCGCTCTCGGTGGGGGAGCGACAGCGAGTCGAGATCATCCGTTGCCTGCTGCAGAATCCGAAGCTGTTAATCATGGACGAACCGACCTCGGTGTTGACACCGCAGGCGGTGCGAAAACTGTTCGACACCCTGCGCCAGCTTGCAGACGAGGGCTGCAGTATTCTCTACATCAGCCACAAGCTCGATGAAATCCAGGAACTTTGCCATGTCGCCACGGTGTTGCGCGACGGCAAGGTAACTGGAGACTGTATACCGGCCGAGGAAACGCCTGAGTCGATGGCAAGGCTGATGATAGGCAAGGAGCTTCCGGTGCCCGAGCACAGTGCTCCCGGTGCGCTGGGAGAGACCCGCCTGCAGCTTAACCGGCTGTCGAAACCGTCAAGCGACCCGTTCGGTACCGCTTTAAAGGATATCGAGCTTGAAGTACGCGCCGGCGAAATTCTTGGTATCGCCGGGGTATCGGGCAACGGCCAGCAGGAATTGCTGTACGCGCTGTCTGGAGAAGTTCCAGTCGGTGACGCGCAGGCGATCGTAATCTGTGGCAAGCCATCGGGCCGTGACACGCCGGATCAGCGCCGTGCCAGCGGCATGGGTTTCGTGCCCGAAGAGCGTCTCGGGCGCAGCGCCGTGCCGCGCATGTCGCTGACCGAGAATGCGCTGTTAACCGCGCATCGCGCCGGAATGCTGAAGCACGGCATGATCCAGTTCGACCGGATTGCGGCGTTTGCGGACAAATGTATCAGGGATTTCAAGGTCAAGTGCGGTGGCGCGGAACACGCCGCCGACTCGCTTTCTGGCGGTAACCTGCAGAAATTCATCATGGGACGTGAGATTCTGCTGGCCCCCAAACTGCTGGTGGTGTCGCAACCGACCTGGGGTGTCGATGTCGGTGCAGCGGCTTTCATACGCCAGCAATTGATCGACCTGCGCAACGAGGGCACGGCGATCCTCGTGATCTCGGAAGAACTCGAGGAGCTGTTTGAAATATCGGATCGTATCGCGGTGATTGCCGACGGCCGCGTTTCACCGGCGAAGAAGCTTGCCGACACCAATATCGACGAAATCGGGGTCTGGATGAGCGGCATGTGGGAACGGAATATTGCCGCCGAGGCAGCTGCGTATGATTAGGCTGGAACGACGTCCCGAGGCCTCGCAGGCAATGTCCTATGCATCACCGCTGATTGCAATCGTGCTGATGCTTATCGGTGGCCTGCTGCTGTTCACGCTGCTCGGCAAAAATCCGGTCGAGGGCTTCAGGGTTTTCTTCATCAACCCGATCCGCGATCTCTACGGGGTCTCGGAACTTCTGCTCAAGGCGACGCCGCTGATGCTCTGCGCGACCGGTCTCGCCGTTGGTTTCAGGGCCAACGTCTGGAACATCGGTGCCGAAGGACAACTGATTGTCGGCGCCATTGCCGCGAGCGCGGTTGCGCTGTACTTCTATGAATCTGAAGGCGTGCATATCCTGGTACTGATGGTCATCGCGGGAGCCATCGGCGGGATGCTGTGGGCGGCGATACCGGCGCTGTTGAAAACCCGGTTTAACACCAATGAGATCCTGGTGTCGCTGATGCTGGTATACGTCGCACAGCTGCTGGTATCGTGGCTGGTGCACGGACCGATGATGGATCCCGATGGATTCAACTTTCCGCAATCACGCCTGTTCGAGGAATCGGCGCTGCTGCCGATCCTGATCGAAGGCACGCGCCTGAACCTGGCCTTCAGCTTCGGCGTCGCGGCATTGCTGGTCGGCTACGTCTTCATGTACCGCAGTTTTGCCGGCTTCCAGATGCAGGTCGCGGGCTATGCCAAAGACGCGGCCAGCTACGCGGGTTTTTCGACTAAACGCATGATCTGGATCGGGCTGATGAGCGGTGGCGCGATGGCGGGACTTGCCGGCATGTCCGAAGTTGCCGGTCCGATGGGTCAGATCACCGAGCACGTGTCAAATAACTACGGCTTTGCCGCCATTATCGGCTGTATCTCGGTGGCGAACAGGCGCAACAATACCTGGCGCTGCCGCCATCGATATCCAACGTGTTCCAGGGCATGTTGCTGATGTTCCTGCTGGGCTCTGACGTGTTTATCAATTATCGCGTGCGCTGGAAGGAGGCGACGGTCTGATGGACAGCTCGATCATCAGTTCGATCCTGTTCGCCACCATCGTCGCCGGAACGCCGTTGATTATTGTTGCGCTCGGACAGTTGATCGCGGAGAAATCAGGCGTACTGAATCTTGGCGCGGAGGGCATGATGGCGATGGGTGCGATTGCCGGGTTTGCGGTTACCCTGCACAGCGGCAATCCGTGGCTCGGGGTGCTCGCGGGCATGGCTGCCGGGGCGGCGATGTCATTGCTGTTCGCGGTGGTCGTGCTGACGCTGATGGGTAACCAGGTAGCGAGTGGCCTGGCACTGTCTATCCTGGGAATCGGTCTCTCGGCCTTTATCGGCAAACCCTACGAATCGGAGATTCTGCCAACCGTCGGCGCCATTCGAATTCCGCTACTCGCCGACCTGCCGATTATCGGCGAAGCGCTGTTTGCCCAGCAGTCCCTGGTGTATTTTTCGTGGGCGTTATTCGCTGGCATCCTCTGGTTTTTGTATCGAAGTCGTGCCGGCCTGGTACTGCGTGCAGTGGGTGAATCGCCCTCGTCGGCACATTCCATCGGCTATCATGCGATTCGAATCCGCTACCTGGCAACTATTTTCGGTGGTGCGATGGCTGGCATCGGCGGAGCCTTTCTATCGGTTTTTTATACCCCGCTGTGGGTCGAGGGCATGGTATCCGGCCGCGGCTGGATTGCGATCGCACTGGTGGTGTTTGCCACCTGGCGGCCGTTTCGAGTGCTGGTCGGCGCCTACCTGTTTGGTTGCGTTATGGTGGTGCAGCTATTCGTCCAGGGTTCGGGGCTCGAGATCAACATCCCGTCGCAGTTGCTGTCGGCCCTGCCCTACCTGGCAACGATCGTGGTACTGGTGATAATCTCACGCGACCGGAACACGGTGCGCCTCAATGCGCCGGTTTCGCTGGGTCAGCCCTTCAGGCCGGAAGCCTGACGTAATAAACTAGGTGCCAGATGCCCGACGCTTTACCTTAAGCATGGATTAATCAACGAGGTTATATAAACAAGCATGGCAAAATCGGTAACCATTAATCTTAACCAGTAACCCGGGAGGGTTCCGAAATGACACTAACAAAGATAATCATCAACAAAATCGGGCTGGCCACGCTGACCTTTGCGCTAAGCGGAGCGAGCCTGGCAGCTGATAACGTCGGCTTCGTTTACGTGAGTCCGATCAGCGACGCCGGCTGGACCTACCAGCACAACCAGGGGCGACTGCAGGTGGAAAAAGAAACCGGTGTCACCACCAGTTACGTTGAGAACGTGGCCGAGGGTGCCGATGCCGAACGCGTCATCCGCGAAATGGCCAAGCGTGGCGACCGGGTCATATTCGCCACCAGCTTCGGTTACATGAACTACGCGCTCAAGGTATCCAAGAGTTTTCCCAAGACTGCCTTCATCCATGCCACGGGTTACAAGCTCGGCAAGAACATGGGCCTGGTTAACGCGCGCTTTTACGAGGGACGTTATCTCACCGGAATTATTGCCGGAGAAATGACCCGCTCCAACGTGCTCGGGTATGTTGCGGCGTTTCCGATTCCCGAGGTACTGCAGGGTATCAATGCTTTCATCAAGGGAGCGCGCAGCGTAAATCCCGAGGCCGAACTGCGCGTGATCTGGGTGAATTCATGGTACGACCCCGGCAAGGAGCGCCAGGCCGCGATCAGCCTGATATCGCAGGGTGTCGATGTCGTCACCCACCATACTGATTCAACCGCGGTGGTGCAGGCGGCTGAAGAGGAGGGCGTCTATGCCTTTGGTTATCACTCGGATATGTCCAAGTATGGACCCAGGGCACATCTCACTGCGACTACCCACCACTGGGGCGATTACTACGTCAAGACGGTAAAAGAGGTGCTTGCCGGCACCTGGACTCCCGTCAGCGTTTGGGGCGGATATCCGCGCGGCATGATAAAACTGGCGCCATTGAATGACGCTATCCCGGAGCCTTTACAAAACCGTATCAGGAACATGGAAAAGGCGCTGGAGGCTCGCAGCCTGCATCCCTTTGCTGGCCCGGTAGTCGACCAGGGTGGAAAAGTCATCGTTCCCGAGGGCAAGAATATGACCGATGAAGAGCTCAACAAAATGAATTATTACCTGCAGGGAGTGGTCAGCACGATCCCGAACTAGGTGCCAACGGTTAGCGATGCCCGGGTATCGCTAACCCACTTCACCTGCGGCTGAAACTCTTTATGGAAGTATTCCTCCTCATTGGGAAAAACCTGACCGGAATGACCGATCCGGAACGCGCCACCCTGGCCCGCTGGTATGCGCTGCTCCGGCAATAACCGGGTATGACTCGACTATGAGCGTGGTTCCCTCGTCGCTTGACAACAATTCCTGTGATACCGCCGTGCGCGCGAGTTTTCTGCATTTTAAATCCGATCCGGACAAAACCGGTGAAGCCTTCGAATATTTCGAAGATGGCCTGTTGATACTGAAGCAGGGGCGAGTGCAGATGCTGGCCGAAGCAGCGTCTGAATGGATCGATTATCTGCCCGATGGATCGATCTTTTACGACTACAGCGGCCTGCTTGTGATGCCGGGATTCATCGATACCCATAGCCACTATCCGCAAACCGAGATGATCGCCAGCCACGGCCTGCAGCTGCTCGACTGGCTCGAGCAATATACCTTCCCCACCGAAATAAAGTTTTCCGAGCGCGAATACGCCGATAAGATTGCCACCTTTTTCTGCAACGAAATGCTGCGCAACGGCACCACCACGAGCGCGGTATACGCCACCGTGCACAGCGAATCGGTCGATGCGATTTTCGAGGCAGCCCGTGAACGTGACCTGTGCATGATCGCGGGCAAGGTAATGATGGATCGTAATGCCCCTGAGAACCTTTGTGAAAGCGCCGGGGAGAGTTACCGGCAGTGCTCGGAACTGATACAGCGCTGGCACCTGAACGGACGCTCGCACTATGCCGTTACGCCCCGGTTTGCAGCCTGTTCCAGTCCCCGGCAGCTGGAGCTTTGTGGACAGCTGCTGGGTGAACATCCCGATCTGTACCTGCAATCGCATGTGGCTGAAAATCGAGACGAGGTTCGCTGGGTCGGTGAACTGTTTCCGCAGAACCGCAGCTACCTGGACGTCTACGACAGTTACGGTTTGCTTGGTCCGCGCTCGATTTTTGCGCACTGCATACACCTTGATGAAACGGACCGTCAACGCATGGGCAGTAGCGGCGCGGCGATTGCTTTTTGCCCCACTTCCAACCTGTTTCTCGGCAGCGGTTTATTCAGTCTCGAGGCGGCCTACGAACACGATATTCGCGTCGGGATTGCGACGGATGTCGGCGCTGGCACCAGCTTCAGCATGTTGCAGACCCTCAATGAAGCCTACAAGGTCTGCCAGCTTTCGGGCCAGATCCTGGCGCCGCTAAAGGCTTTTTACCTGGTGACGCTGGGTGCCGCCGAATCGCTTTATCTTGACCACAGGATTGGTAATTTTAATACCGGCAAGGAGGCGGATTTCATCGTCATCGACCTGCAGGCGACCGAGCTGATGCAAAAACGCATGGAGTCGGCGCTGTCGCTGGAAGAGCGCCTGTTCGCCCTGATGATGCTGGGAGACGATCGCTGCATCCAGGCGACCCATGTCATGGGACAGCGCCAGTACTCGAAGGCTAAATAGTTTTCGTGCTACTGGTTTGCAACGTAACAATCCGGGTGAGCATGGATCAGAAGCGAATCAACGCCAAACTGCGAACCTGGCGGTTCGATGGTCCGATTGCATAACCATTCCGCGCGATCTCTTTTATCTGATAACGCTAACAGATGAAAACTCTGCATAACCGTTGATATTACATACGCCTGTAACATGGACCCGCAGCTTAATCTCTTCCTTGATTCCCTCGAGTAGAATTCTGAACATCTTATCGGCGCCACGAGTTTCATAGTTTTGATAGAACCAGGCTTTTTCCTTACAGCCGCTTGGATTATCTCTAACCTGGAGTCTCACTTCATAATAATGTCGATCTGTCGGAATTAACTCGGCCACCTTGACGAAATCAGTCCATCCCGCCCCGGCATAAGCAAGATGTGAAAAGAAAATAGAATTGAGAGCGATGAGTAATAAAAATTTTTGTTTCATGGGGGGCTCGTCTGATTGACTTGAAAAGGATTGCCTAACGATTTGGTAACAGGCCAACGGCCGCGAAATTATGACTGGACAGAGCTTACTTTGTTCACAATATCGCGCGCTGAAAAATAGAATAGTACGAGATTTTTTTGTCGATCGCGACGAGAGAATGCTACGCTCCCGCTTAATAGTTGCAGACCTGTAAACCGACGATCGATGCGTATTTTCCGAGTGAGATTCGTGATTCTATTGCTGGCGCTAATCCCGATCGAAGCGGGCTCGCGTGATGGGCTGGCTATCTGGGACAGTCGCTGTGAAGAATGCCACGGGGATCCTGTCATCTTTGCGGGCAAGTACCTGTGGGATATAGAAGGACGGCTGCAGGGCCGGCACCATGTAGAAAACCTGGCCCTGTTCATGCGCAATCACTATACACCCGACCACGAGATCGAAACCATTAACAACATGCTGTTAACCCACGCCAATTCTCCGCTACGGTTCAAGGATGAGTGCGGCGGTTGCCACGGTGATGCCAAAGAATTTGTCGAAAAATCGATCTGGGTCAGGGGGAGCGGGATTACTGGCCTGCAAACCGGCATGGATATCAGCGAGTATTTACTGACCCACCAGGAATTGCAGCCCGAAGATGTGGCTTTTTACCAGAAATTGTTTGCCCGTATTGCAGGCAAACCCCTCCCCTGATCACCGACACTAATTTTTCAAAAGGACCACAGATCGAAGTGTCAATGGTTCCTGCCTTAGGAAGCATGTATTGCAAGTAATCGATGGGGTCGTTGTCGATTGAGCTCAACTGCTAGCCAGGCGTCTCCCGGTGACTGGAAACTGGTGGTGGTTGGGTGGTTGTGACAGAATTATGGCTCGATACTGGCAGGTGGGCTGGCGTGGACAAGGTATATATTACGGCGCAGGAGCTGCTCGAGGATTCGTTCCGGCTCGCGCACAAGGTTTATGAAGACGGCTTTCATCCCGAGTTTATCGTCGGTATCTGGCGCGGCGGCACCCCGGTTGGTATCGCGGTGCAGGAGTATTTTGAATTCAAGAATGTCGAGACCGATCATATCTCGGTGCGCACCTCGTCCTACTATGGTATTAACAAGCAGGCCAAGAAAATCCGCGTTCACGGCCTGCACTACCTGATTGAAAACGCCAATGCCGATGATCGCCTGTTGATCGTCGATGACGTATTTGACTCCGGTCGCAGCGTCGATGCCCTGATCAAGGCGATTCGGAAGCAGTCCCGACTGAATGCACCGGGCGATATCCGGGTTGCCTGTCCCTGGTACAAGCCGAGCAAAAATAGTGTCAGATTCGAACCGGACTATTACCTGCACGAAAGCGCTGACTGGCTGGTGTTTCCGCATGAGCTGTCAGGGCTTGAAGTTGCCGAGATTGCGGCCGGCAAAAAAGATCTTGGAAATATTCTTGACTTATTCGAGTAGTCGCGTTTTGCTATAGCAATGCCCAAATCAACAAGAATAGTAACCTCGGGTGCCTGTTTTGTAGCTTTTCTCGTCTGCGGTTTGGTGTGGGCCAGTGCCGACCGCGTTGAATTAACCGGCGCCCAGCGCCTGGCGATATTCGTAGCGCTGGGATTATTCGCGTCGATCGGGCTGTTTTATTACCTCAGGCAGCAGGGCGCCCTCAAGGAGTCCCGGCAATCACTGCAGCAGTCGGATCTCGCCAGGGAAAAGTTCAAGGTCAGCATCGGCCACGAAGTTCGCACGCCGCTGGCCGGTATCGTTGGCGTAATGCATCTGCTGAAGCGAACCGACCTTGATCGTAACCAGCGGCGATACGTCGACACGGCCACCAATTCGGCGGGCATGCTGCTGGAGATAATCAACGACTCCCTTGCCCAGTCGCGCATGGATACGGCCTATTTGTCGATCGAATCTGAAAACCTGGTCCTCGCGGATGTGATTGAAGACGTCACCAGTATTCTCGCGCCCGAGGCTATAAACAAGGGACTCGAACTGGTGTGTGACATTGACCCCGATATTCCGTATCGAATAAAAGGTGACGCCGTACGCCTGCACCAGGTGTTAAACAATTTACTCAGTAACGCCATCAGGTATACCGAAACCGGGGACATCACGGTCTATGCCATCAGAAAAGGTGACCGGATAGAGATTGGGGTCAAAGACACGGGCATCGGAATCGATGCCGAGCAGCGGGAAATATTGCTGCGGCCCTGTCAAAAGGACGGGAATTTCGGCCAGCAGGTCGACTGGCCGGGGCTTGGTTTGAAAAGCAGTCGTCGCCTGATAAAAGCCATGGGCAGCTTGTTGCAAATCGAAAGCAGACCCGGTGTGGGAAGTCGCTTTTACTTTGAAATGGCAATTGATTCTGGGCTGGGCACTACCTATGACTGGAAACCGCCACGTGCTCTACAGGAAATGAGCGTCGCCATTTTAAGCCCGTTAAAATCACAGCGGGACTCGATACGGAAAATGTTGACACACTGGAATATCAGCAGTATCCAGGAAATGGAATTCGACGCCGATCGGCGGCGGGACTTACCAAAACTGGATCCCTGCGACCTGTTAATTATCGATCAGTCCGAATCTGAACAGGGAGTCAATGATTTGATCGGGCGACTGCGCAACAACAGTGAATGGCGCGAGACCCGGTTCGTGCACCTGCTTCCACTAAACTGGCAAAACGGAGGTGGCAGCGCTGACGTCAGGCTGCACAAACCCCTGTCGCATTCGCGTTTGTATGCAACTTTACTCGACATTGTCTACAAGCTTGCATTCAGTGCTGAGCGCGGTTCCGAGCAGTTTGCGGCTGCTGGTGAAAATCCCGGGATCCTGGCGGGTCACCGGATTTTGCTGGTCGAAGACGATGACATCAACAAAATGATTACGCTGGAAATGCTTGCGGGCACCGGGCTCGACGTCGACGTTGCAAATAATGGCGCCGACGCGATCGAGCAGGTTCAGCAGCAACACTATGACTTGATCCTGATGGATATTAAGATGCCGGTAATGGACGGCTACGAGGCGACGCGAGCGATTCGAGCCCTGGGCGGTTACTTCGAGTCGATCCCGATCATCGCCATAACCGCACACGCGCTTGAGGGCGACAGCAGTAAAAGCCTGGATGCCGGCATGAATTACTACCTTTCGAAGCCGTTCGAACCGGATTACCTGGCCCTTACAATCGAGCGGTTTGTCGGCAAGCAGGGTCGGAGTAGTGACTCTGGCCCCGTTGATTTAGTGCTGCAGTAATTCCATCATTCGAGTTACGCTGGTGCCTTCGAAAACCTGTTGATCGGCACAGATTGCGAGTATCTGATCCGCTTTTTTGGCGTTGATGTGGCCGCGCAGGTAACGTTCGAACTTGGCCTTCAGCAAGGGTATGCCCTCGTCGCGACGGCGACGATGGCCAACCGGGTAGTCGACCACGACCTCGTCGCTCGAGCTGCCATCGTTGTAGAAAACCTGTAGCGAATTTCCGATCGCACGCTTGTCCGGTTCGAGGTATTCGCGCGTGAAACGCTCCTCCTCGCTGACTTCCATTTTTTCGCGCAAGGCGTCGACCCGCGGATCACTGGCAACGTCGTCTTCGTAATGCTCCGCCTGCAGGTCTCCCTTCAGCAAGCCGATCGCGACCATGTACTGAATGCAGTGATCGCGGTCCGCGGGATTATCCAGCGGACCCGTTTTATTAATGATGCGGTCACCCGACTCCTGGGTTTTGATGACGATACGGTCAATGTCGTCGAGACGGTTGACGACTTCCGGATGCAGTTTGACCGCTGCTTCGACGGCAGTCTGGGCATGGAATTCCGCCGGAAAGGATATTTTGAAAAGAATATTTTCCATCGTGTAGGTGCCGTAATCCTGGCTGAACTCGAGCGGCTTGTTGCCAAAGGAAACATCCTGGAATCCCCAGGTCGGCGCCGTAATCGCGGAGGGATAGCCCATTTCACCGCGCAGCGCGGTGAACGCGAGAAACAGCCCGCGCGCCGAGGCATCGCCGGCGGCCCAGGACTTGCGTGAGCCGGTGTTGGGCGCGTGGCGGTAGGTCCGCAGCGAGGATCCGTCCAGCCAGGCATGCGATACCGCGTTCAGGCACTCGTCGCGGCTGCAGCCGAGCATCTGTGCACTGACCGCGGTCGAGGCAATGCGTACCAGCATCACGTGGCACAGTCCGACGCGGTTAAACGAATTCTCCAGCGCAATTACACCCTGGATTTCATGCGCCTTGATCATCGCGATCATGACGTCACGCATCGATAACGGTGCTGCGCCCTCACTGACGCGTTTGCGCGACAGGTAATCAGCCAGCGCCAGGATGGCGCCGAGGTTGTCCGAGGGGTGGCCCCACTCCGCCGCCAGCCAGGTGTCGTTGTAATCCAGCCAGCGCACCATGGCGCCGATGTTCCAGGCGGCGCGCACCGGGTCGAGTTCGTAGGCGGTGCCGGGAACGCGCGCGCCGTGGCCCGGCATATCGGCGCCCGGTACGATCGGTCCCAGTAACTTGGTGCAGGCCGGGTACTTCAATGCCAGCAATGCACAACCCATGCTGTCCATCCAGTCGTAGCGTGCGGTTTGCATCGCTTCGTCCGAGCGGGTGACATCGTACTCGAACACGTAATCGACGATATCCTGGATAACCTGGTCAAAATCAGGACGGCTCGCGTCCAGAACTGCAGCTTTGCTCATTATTTATTTCCTTTCGCTAATCGGGACAAAGTCCAGGTCTTCTGGACCGGTGTAATTGGCAGACGGCCGGATGATCTTGCCGTCGATGCGTTGCTCCACCACGTGGGCACCCCAGCCGGAGGTGCGGGAAATGACGAACAGCGGCGTGAACATGTCGGTGGGTACGCCCATCTGGTTGTAGGAAACCGCGGAAAACCAGTCCAGGTTCGGGAACATGTTTTTCAGGTCCCACATCACCGTCTCGAGGCGTTCGGCCACTTCGTACATCAGCATATCGTCGTTTTCCTCGGACAGGCTTCTGGCAACCCGTTTTATAACCTCGTTGCGCGGATCACTGACGGTGTAAACCGGGTGTCCGAAACCGATGACGATTTCCTTGTTGGCAACCCGCTCGCGGATATCGGCCTCGGCCTCGTCTGCAGAGCTGTAACGCGACTGGATCTCAAACGCTGCTTCGTTGGCGCCGCCATGCTTGGGTCCGCGCAGTGCGCCTATGGCGGCAGTGATGCAGGAGTACATGTCTGAACCGGTACCGGCGACGACGCGCCCGGTAAAGGTCGACGCGTTGAACTCGTGTTCGGCGTAAAGAATCAGTGAAATATGCATCGCCTTTACCCAGGACTCGCGCGGTGGCTCGCCGTGCAGCAGGTGCAGGAAATGACCGCCGATCGAATCATCATCGGTGACGAGCTCGATACGCTTGCCGTGGTGGCTGTAGTGGTACCAGTAAACCAGCATCGAACCGAAACAGGCCATCAGGCGGTCGATAATGTCGCGCGCGCCGGCAACATTGTGATCGGAATCTTCCGGCATCTGGCAACCCAGCGCCGAACAACCGGTGCGCATGACATCCATCGGGTGCGTGCTCGTGGGCAACTGCTCGAGCACGGTTTTAACCGATTTGGGAAGGTCGCGCATCGCCTTCAGCCGCGCCTTGTAGGCGTCCAGTTCATCCTGGGTCGGCAGTTTTTCGTGCACGATCAGGTAGGCGATTTCTTCGAATTCACAGGTTTCCGCGATATCGAGAATATCGTAACCACGGTAATGCAGGTCATTACCGGTTCGACCGACGGTGCAGATGGCGGTATTTCCAGCCGCTGTACCAGACAGTGCAACCGATTTTTTGGGTTTGAACCCGGGTGTGTCACTCATGATGTCTCCTCGCTGAATAGTTGGTCCAGTTTTTGTTCGTAATCGTGGTAATCGAGAAAGTCATACAGCTCCATGCGGGTCTGCATGCTGTCGACCACGTTTTGCTGGGTGCCGTCGCTTAGTATGTGCCGGTAAACGTTCAGTGCCGCCAGGCTCGCGGCCCGAAATGCGCTCAAGGGATAAAGCGCGAGCTTGACCCCGACCGAGG
>CALZHS010000026.1 GCA_945787265.1 uncultured Gammaproteobacteria bacterium
CCATGACCAGCGGCTGGTAACCCGGAGCGCGTTCGGCTGCTTCGACAAAGCCCTGCGAATCGTCGTGGCGCAGTTTTTCAGCCAGTTCGGCATTCATGTCGAGCAGTTCGTAAACACCCATGCGTCCCTGGTACCCGGTTTCTCCACACTGCTTGCAGCCGCGGCCTATCTTGTATCGATACTGGTCGATATCGATCAACAGATCGTCACGCAGCCAGCCAGACTCGAACTCAGTCGGGGTATAGTCTTCAGCGCAGCTTGCACATACCCTGCGCACCAGTCGCTGCGCGATAATGGTACGCAGGGTCGACGCCAGCAGGTATCCCTCGACACCCATATCCATGAGTCGAGTAGCCGTCGATATGGTGTCATTGGTGTGCAGCGTCGATAGCACCAGGTGACCGGTCATGGCTGCACTGACGCCGATTTCGACCGTTTCGGCATCGCGCATCTCGCCCACCATGATGATGTCCGGGTCCTGGCGCAGGGCCGAGCGCAACACGTTGGCAAAAGTCAATCCAATGCGAGGATTGACCTGTACCTGGCTGATGCGATCGAGACGATATTCGACCGGGTCCTCGACTGTCACAATCTTGGACTCCCTGACGTTTAATTCCGAAAGCGCGGCGTAAAGCGTCGTGGTCTTGCCGCTACCGGTAGGCCCGGTCACCAGGATCATGCCGTTGGGCAAATGGAAATTTTTACGAAATCGGTGAAGCAGTTCCGGGGGCATACCGAGTTGCTCCAGGTCGAGCGCACCGCTGGTCTGGTCCAGCAGGCGCATGACCACCGACTCGCCGTACTGAACCGGCATGGTCGATAAACGCACATCGATATCGCGATTGTTGACCAGCACGTGAAAGCGACCATCCTGCGGCAATCGTTTCTCGGAAATATTGAGCCCACACATCAGTTTCAAGCGCACCACGACCGCCGGCGCGATCTGGGTTTCCTGCATGACCTGCTCGTAAAGAACGCCATCGATTCGTTGACGTATTCGAATGACATGCTGGTCGGGCTCGATATGGATATCCGAGGCCCCGACCTGGACCGCATCCTCGAAAATTGATTGCAGCAGTTTGGCTACCGGCGCATCGGTCATTTCTGCCTGCAGCATCTCGCTGAGATCGGTTGCGGTATCGGTAAGATCCTGTCCGAGCTCGGAGGCAAGCGCGCTGATCTCTTCGGTGCGCCGATAAACCAGGTCAAAATTTTCGAGCAATGCGGATTCGCGCACGATTGCCTGGCTCACCGGCTTGTTCAGTTTGGACTGGATTTCGTCGAGCGCGTAAATGTCGGTGGGATCCGCCATTGCCACCAGGTAATCGCGCTCGCGGTCTTCTAGCACGAGTGCACGAAAGCGCCTGGCAATCGACTCCGGCAGCAGCTTGGCAACTTCGTTACTGTAGTTGTAATTGTTGATATCGATCAGTGGAATATTCAACTGGCTGGCCAGCAGATTGAGCAGGCTGTTTTCATCGATCATGCCCAGCTCTACCAAGGTTCCACCAAGTTTTCGACCCAGTTTCTTCTGCTCGCTGAGCGCTTGCTGCAACTGATCCTCGGTGATCAGGCCTTTTTCAACCAGCAAATCACCGAGCCTGATTTTCTTGGTAAACGCCATTAATTCAATACCTGCGTTAGCGTCCGACGTTTCTTATTAACAAACGCCTGCAGGCGATTATTCAAATTACCCAGTTTCGCGGCCTGCTGGTACGAGTTCAGTGCGTCTTCAAACGCTGCGGTTTGTTCCTGGGAAATCCCGAGCCCGATCCAGTTTTTGGCATTGCTCGCATCCAACTCGAGCGCGAGCCGGTAATGCCTGATTGCACTTTCATGGTCATCGAGTCGCTGGTAACTGGCCGCCAGCAGTGCCTGTTGATTCGCATCCAGGGAACTTTCAGTGGCAAACAACTGGATCACCGCGTGGTAAGCTGCCGACTGGAACAGCGAGCGTGCGTACTCGGTTTTAAACAGCATATCCTGTGGATACTGCATCATCGAATCCCGCACCAGGCGCAGGAACCGGTCGCTCTGGTTTTGACTGTTGTAAAGCGCGAGCAAATGCTGGCGGGCCGCGTAGTCTTCACTGCCACCCAGTAGTTTCTGCAATATCGCCTGGGCCTGTGCCAGGCGACGGGAATTTATTAACTGGACCGCATAGCCGAGTTGATTGATCGATTTTGCATTCGGATTGGTAGACTTTATCTCAACACTGACAACGGCCTGCCCCTCGGGAGCGGCAAACTGTCGCGCCTCCGGTTCGACCGCATCCTCGGCAGATTCGTCGGTTGCAAATTCGACCGTTTGCTGGACCTGCCCGGTCTCGATCGCGACAGGCTCAACGGTAGCAACATTTCTGACCGCGGTATCGGCCACTTCCGGCGCAGCGGATTTACGCAAATTAATGACCCAGTTCGGTTCGCCGTTAACCAGGCTCTGACGGGTTTCGACCAGGATATCCGCTGCAGTCTCAAAGTTGACGTCTACCCCGCTGTCAGCGGAAGTGATAACGAGTTCCCGGATCCAGCGATTGTCGCTTATCACCGGTGCCAATATCTGGCTTTCGATATCTCGTAAATGGTAGCTAAAATTATTCTCGCCGCGTTCTTTCAAGAACGCTACGACCTTTTCGCGCAGTGCGAACTCCATGCGCATATCGTCCTCTGATTCTCGAATCTGCAGGCCGATAATCTGGTTACCAATCATTTGATCCGTGACTACGCCCACGCTGATTTCCGGTTCCGCCAGCGTCTGTTCAGCGACTGAAGGAGCCATGCCTGATATCAGGTTTGACGAAGAACCCTGGCTGCCGGTGAAATGGTCCTGCAGGTAAATCCACGCCGCCACCATCAATAGCAGTAGCAGCAATCCAACCAGTAACAGTGGTTTCGGATCTCGCGTCGGGGCAGGCTTGAGTCCAATCGCATCAATCTCAATCGGGGTGAACTGACTTTCCCGGCTTTCGAGATCCTTGAGAACGTTATTGATGACACTCATTGCATCTGGCTGTCGGCAGCAGCGGCCTCGATGTGCTTGCCCTTGACGTAGAATTCACCACTGGCGTAGGAAAGCATCAGCGCCTTGTTGCATAAGACGTTGATAACTCTCGGAATGCCCTGACTGAGCTTGTAGAGCCGGCGTAGCGCAGCATTATCAAATAACTCGGGACCGCGGTAGCCCGCCAATTTGATGCGATGCTGCAGATAGGATCGAACTGACGCCTGGTCTAGAGGCTTGAGTTGATAGGCATGCGCGATTCTTTGCTTGAGTTGCCGCGCGTTACTTTGCGCCAGCCTGACATCGAGCTCGGGTTGACCAAACAGGACAATTTGTACCAGTTTCCGTTTGCGGGTTTCGAGGTTACTGAGCAGTCGAATTGCCTCCAGGCTCTCCTGTGGCATCGATTGCGCTTCATCGAGGAGGATAACCGTGCCGCGATGTCGACGCGCATTTTCGATTAAGTACTCGTTAATACAGGTAAGATAATTTGCCTTGTTCAGTCTGTCCGCGATACCCATTTCGTCCAAAATTGCGTGGAACAGCGCGTTGCAGCCCATGTATGGATTGGGAATGAAAATCGTGTCGAAATTCGACTCCAGCGCCTGCAGCAATTTTCGACACAGCAGGGTCTTGCCCGTGCCCACCTCGCCGGTCACCTTGATAAAGCCATCGCCAGACCTGATCGCTACCCGCAATACGTTGAGTGCCTCCTTGTGGGTAACTGACTGGTAAAAAAACCCGGTATCCGGGGTCAGGTTGAAAGGCTTTTCTGCAAGTCCATAGTAGCGTTCGTACATCACTGACCTTCCATGGCATCTATATTGATTTGTCGAACGCGCTCAGCGCTTTTTTGAATATAGTTGGACCAGACCTTGTTATTGTCGACGACAATCGGCCGCAACAGGATCACGAGCTCGCTGCGTCGATTGAGTTTGCGCTTTTGCTTAAAGGCCTCGCCTACGAACGGTATATCGGCAGCACCCGGTACCGCTCCGAGCTCGTCGCTGGTAATGTTTTTCATGAGCCCACCGATGACTACCACCTGGCCGTTCTGGGCCTTTACAATGGAATCCGATTCGCGCACCGTGCTTAACGCCAGCGGCAATTCAAAGGTTTCACCGCCCAGGGTTATAACCTTCAACTGGTCATCGACCTCGCTAATACTTGGATGAATATGCAAAATAACTTCGCCCTTCTTGCTGATCTGTGGCGTCACGTCCAGCGCAATTCCGGAGAAAAACGGGGTCAATGTTAGCTGGGGTGTCGTGGTAGTCCCACTGGCTGTACTGGTACTGTCGGATGAGACCTCGGTTACAAAGAACTCGTCCGAGCCCACCTTGATCACCGCCTTTTGATTGTTGACCGTTGAAACACGCGGGCTCGACAATACATGCACGTTACCCTGGGTGCTGAGCAGGGTAATCAGCGAGGCAAAGGTGCTTGAAGAGCTGCCTACGGCAAACAAATTGGCGTATGGAGTATTGCCAACATCGAGGCTAGAAGAAATCACCGCGTTGCCCGCCGCATCAAGCAGAGGTGCCCCGGCCTCGTCCGCTAGCACTCGACCGGCGCCTCTTACCACGCCGGAATTACCGACCGCCAGGTCGCGACTGGACGCTATCGCGGCCCAGTCGATACCCGACTGGAAACTGTCGTTGAGATCGACCTCGATCACCTTGGCCTCGAGTATCACCTGGCGCTGCAGGTTATCCTGCGCATTACTGAGATAAGCCTCCACATCACGCAACTCGCCTGGCATAGCGCGCACGATGACCAGGCCCGAGTGGCGATCAACCACGATCGAACGTCCTGCGCCGGCGCCGACGATCGAAGTTAGTGTGGCCTGCAGTTCAGACCAGAAATCGGCCTTGCTGGTGGTATTGATACTACTGGATTTAAGCGAAGTCGAACCCGAGGCAGAGCCGCCACCATTGTCACTGTTTCCATTGTCGGTATCTTCAATCTGACCCGAGCTCACGGTCATTAACGATTCACCGGCACGACTGACATTGAGATAGTCGACCGCAAATATCCGCGATTGAATGCGCGCTGGCAAAACGATATAGCCGGTCTGGTTTTGGCGGTACTCGTAGCCATAAACTTCACGGGTAAGATTCATGACTTCGCGCACCGTGACATTTTTCAAATCCAGCGAAATGACACCTTCTACGCTCGGGTGTACCACCATGTTGATGTTGGTATCCTTCACCAGGCTCATAAAAAACAAGCGTGCCGGGGCATTGGATACCGAGACATCGAATGCCACTTCGAGCTCGAAATTTTCATCGAGGCCCGGCACAGCAATACCGCTTCCCGGCAACAGGTCGTCAAGGATTTCATCCGATGGTGATTCCGCGTCAGGTATTACGACCGCGGCGGCTTCGTTTAAGGCATCGTCGATGCTTTGCCGATTTTGCTGCGCAATCTCCCGGTTCATCGAGGAAGCACAGGCGCTGAGAAAACCGGCCAGCACGATAATACTCAGGTGTCGTCTAATCATCATAAGTCACTCTCGACAGCTTTTCTTTTAATCGCTGTTAAATGATTGTCAAGGCTCAAGTTAATCACTTTCCCCTTGTGCACCAGGCGTGCTGTTGCCCGGGTTAACTTGACCAGCTCGGCGCCCCTGATACGATCACCGACCGCGAGCATCTGATCATTGATGATTGCGATTTTACGATCCTTTGCATAAAGGATTGATGTGAGCTGCAGGGGTTTGTGTGCTGGTTTTTCCGCCTTTGCTTCAGTTTTTGCGGTGCTACTGGCCCACCTGGCTTCGCGAAATTTCTGTAATGCAAACGGCGGGGGTTGCATCGGGTCGCGCAGTTCCTTAGCCGAAGCCAGTCGGCCGATCCCGAAAAATCCAAGCGTCACCAGGATGACCACCATGAGGTAAGTTATAATGATGCGCGGCATTTAAATCCCCACCCATTCCTTGCGCGTCGACAAGGTCGAAATCAATACTTTCACAGTGGCCTGCGGATATTCATCGGCGGCGATTTCAATCTCGTCCCAGAGCAGTTTCCAGTCCAGTGCTTCCAGCCCCTGCATATACCTGAGAATATCGAGATACTTGCCGGCAAACTCGATTTCGAGTACATGCCGATAGATACCCGCTTCGTCAACTTCCGCTGCGTCATCGGAGGGGATCGCGGGTTTGACTTCTCGGCGCTTGAGGCTTAGCAGCTTGAGGCGTGAGTCCCGATCAATCAGCTGGTTCATTAGCTGGAACATTTTTTCGGGGTCAATCAACTCGATCGTGGTTACCCGCAGCTGTTCCTCGAGCGCCACCAGCTCCTGGCTGAGCCTGGCCAGTTGACCTTTTTTCTCCTGCTGCACTCCAGCCGCAATGCTCTGACGTATATTGCGCACCAGGCCGCGCTGATTTTCAACATCGCCTGCAATACGCTGATTTTCCATTTGCAGGGCTTCGATTTTGGTCATCCTGGGGGCCGCGAAATAACTCCACCAGACAAAGCTCACGACGACAATGACTGAAACCGCAATCAAACCACGCTCGCGCAAGGACAGGGCATCGAATCGCTGTGCATACTGGCGCAGTTGGCTATTCATCGAGGCCTCCGCTGGTCGCGATTTCAAAATCCACTTTCCAGTCGCTGTTTTTGGCACGACTCAGTCGGAACAGATCGAAACGATTACCTTGAAATATCGGTTCCTCACTAAAGCCGTCGAAGTAAACGGGAACTTCCGATGCATTGAGTGCGCTACCCTTGATCTGAACGAAGTTTTCGGCAAACCGAATCTGGTTAAGCCATATATTCTCGACCTGAAGATTTGACAGCGCGACCAGGTAACCGGAAAAACCCTGTCCCGAACCAAATCTATTCGCATCAACAAAGCTTAATACTCTTTTTCGGGCCGAAATCTGGCGCGCGGTATTCTCGATCTTGAGGTCGATCCGGTTATCTTCGAGCAGCTTCGCGAACTCCGCATTCACTGCCGCGAGCTCTGCCGTCACACGGTCCCGGTCTGCCTTAACGAGTTGATTACGCTGTTCGGCCTGTTGCAGCTCGGAATGCAACAGGTAACTCCATGCCGCGGCTATCACGATAAGCAGCACCAATGTCGCCGCTGCCTGGGTCGCGGAGATCCAGAGTTTCTTCTCCTTGAAGCGCTCCTGGTAAAGGTTGATTTGCTGGACGATCACAGGCTTAGGTCCCGCAACGCAGCGCAGTAGGCGTGAAAACAGTGGGGCTCAAGTCCCGGGCTGTCGTCGACACCATCGATAGCGAGGAAGTCAATATCGAAATTTGAAAAATTCTGCAGATACATCGCCATTTTTTCTGTGGCATCAAGCTGGGGAAAGATGCGCAAATTGATCACCGTGCCGATGCCGTAAAAACTTTCGAAATAATCCAGCGAGCGCTGTATCTCGAGGAGCAGGGCGTCAAAGATACTTTCATCATCACTTGAAGCCAGTTCCAGCTGATCGATACCAATCATGAACTCGCGCGACACGTACAGGTCGGTGTCGTGATAGACACTCAGCCAGCCCTTGCCTGCAGCTAAAGCGAGCAGCGCCATGCTCTGCCCAGCGCTGTGTTGTATCGCCCGCAGGTTGCAACCTACCAGTTCGTGTACGTCGAGCGCATTCAGCTGCAGGTCGGTAGACCTGACACTTTCAACGTAGTTGCTGATAACAGTTTCACGGGCTGCGACCACACCGACCTGCTGCTGCTTGTTCTTGCTTGAGACCGGGAGTGGATAACAATCGACCACCGCATGCGTGACATCGTAGTTGACCAGATCCTTGACCTTCCAGGTCACGGCCTGAATCATCTCGGAATCTTCGACTTCGGGTCGCTCGACCTGATAAATATCACAGTCATCATCCGCGACCAGGCAGACACAGGGCGTTTTCTGTAAATTGTTATCGTGAACCCAGCCCTTCAGGGCTTCGACCTGGTTCTCGTGATCAGCAGCCGCAATGAATTCGCTGCGAATAATGTCACCCGGATTGTTTTTACCGGTCTGCACCTGCGCTACTGCGACACCGTCACGCATAAAATCTATACCGATTTGAGACTCTTTCTTCGCGGTGGAAAACAGACCCACGTTTTACTCCAAGTGTTATCACGAATTACCCAATGCCGGCCAGGCAAGCGGGCACGATCACCTGCTCCCTGCAGGCAAAACACCTTGCGTTGCATGGCACGCAATGCGATGACTCCATTTCGACCAGAATTAAGTCTAGAGTTTCCTTCAGAAAACTGGCCTAACTTATTGTCATTACTGAAAATATTAGATCATAGTAGGGTTTATTCAAGTTATTAGCTAAAATAAATCCCGGTATGCTGCACATCGTTCTTTTTGAGCCCGAGATCCCGCCCAATACCGGCAATATCATGCGCCTGGCGGCAAATACCGGGTTCAGCTTGCATTTGATCGAGCCCTTAGGATTTGAACTTGATGACAAACAGTTGCGTCGTGCCGGTCTCGACTATCTCGAATGGGCCGATACCCAGTGCCACGATAGTTACAATGCATTCATAAATAACTGTGAATTCAATAACTTATATGCATTTACTACCCGGGCGAACAAAATCTATAGCGAGGCCTCATTCAGTCCCGGGGACGCACTGTTATTTGGTCCGGAAAGTCGTGGTTTACCACTCGAAATTCTTGAGTCACTTGATAGTGACAATAGACTGCGGATCCCGATGGTGTCGTCTTCCCGCAGCTTGAACCTGTCCAACACGGTTTCCATCGCGGTTTACGAGGCCTGGCGGCAACTGGATTTCGGGCGCTAGCGGTGCTATTCGTGGCCCTGGGGACGGTTTTCCAGATCACGTACGGCGTCGTGGGGATTCTTGCCCTCGTAGAGTACGCAGTAGACTTCCTGAATGATGGGTAAGTCGAGCCCGAGCTTTCTCGCCTTGTTATAGATGGCATCGGCGGCACGCAGACCCTCAACGGTCTGACCGACTTCGATCTCGGCCTGCGCTATCGTTTTACCCTGACCCAGCGCCAGTCCGAAACGTCGATTGCGACTCTGGTTGTCGGTACAGGTAAGAATGATATCACCGAGCCCGGCCAGTCCCATCATGGTTTCCTGGTGGGCACCGAGTTTCGTTCCCAGGCGCATGATTTCCGAGAGGCCACGGGTCATCAGGGCAGCCCGCGTGTTGGCACCAAAACCCAGTCCATCTGCAACCCCAACCGCGATCGCGAGCACGTTCTTAAGCGCACCGCCAAGCTCGACGCCAATGATGTCCTCGGTAGTATAAGCGCGAAAATGATGGCCACGAAGACGCTCCGCAAAGGCTGCCGTGGTTTGTTCATCGTTGCCGGCGCAGGCGATCGCCGCAGGTAGCCCCCTGGCTACCTCGGTCGCAAAGGTCGGGCCCGAAATCACGCCATAGCGATGAACTGGAAGTTCTTCGTCAATAACCTCGTGCAAGAGCATACCGGTTTCGATCTCGAACCCTTTGCTGGCCCAGAACAGGGCCTGGTCTTCAGTTATCAACAATTTTACTTGCTTCAGCAACGCACGAAATCCCTTGCTCGGAATGGCGATTAACAGAAAAGGCGCTTGCGCAACGGCTGCTTCCAGGGTTGCTACCGGATCAATATTTTCAGGCAGCGCGAAGCCGGGAAGATAGTCTGTATTTTCCCGCAGCGTCTGTAAACGTTCGATATGGGCTGGGTCGTGGCCCCAGAGCCTGACCTGTAATTCATTGCGTGCCAACTGAATTGCGAGCGCAGTTCCCCAGGATCCTGCGCCGAGTACGGCAATAGTTTCAGTCATCGATCCCTAATGGGTGGCGTCAGCTTCGCCCTGCTGCGTCTGCTGTTGCTGCAGATGCTGTTGATACAGCGCGTCAAAACTAACCGGTGACAGGATCAAGGGTGGGAAACCCCCGCGCACCGACAGATCTGAAATCGCTTCGCGGGCATAGGGGAAAAGAATATTCAAACACTGGCTGTTGACGAGGTACTTTTTCTGGTCTTCGTCAAAACCACCGATCTCGAACAAACCGGCCTGTTGAACCTCGACCAGGAATGCTGCTTCTTCCTCGAGAGACACGGTTGCAGTAATTTTCAATACGACTTCATATATATCGCCATCGATGTTCTTTT
>CALZHS010000027.1 GCA_945787265.1 uncultured Gammaproteobacteria bacterium
TCTACGCACGCCACGGCCACGGGGTGTTTTTGCTGCGCATCGAGGACACCGACCTGGAGCGCAGCCGCGAGGAACACAGCCTCGCGCTGATGGAGGATCTGCGCTGGCTGGGCCTGGACTGGCAGGAAGGTCCCGCGGCGGGCGGTGAGCACGGGCCTTACGCCCAGTCCCAGCGAGATGAGATCTATCAGCGTTATTTCACCATGCTGGACGACGAGGGCCTGGCCTATCCCTGTTTCTGCTCGCAGCGTGAATTGGAATTGTCGCGCAAGACCCAGCTCGCCGGCGGCCGTCCGCCGCGTTACGCCGGCACCTGCGCGCGGCTCAATCCCGAAGAGCGGCAAAAACGTTTCGATAAAGGCCTGCAGCCTACTCTGCGATTCCGGGTGTTGGACGGCGACGAGGTGCGTTTCGACGACTTGGTGCGCGGACCGCAGTCCTTCGCCACCGATGACATCGGCGACTTCGTCATCCGCCGTTCCGAAGGCAACTCCGCCGCCTTCTTCTTCAGCAACGCCATTGACGACGCGCTGATGGGCGTGACCCATGTGCTGCGCGGCGAGGATCATCTCACCAATACCCCGCGGCAGATTCTGTTGCAGCGCGCCCTGGGCCTGCCTACACCGCACTACGGCCACATCAGCATGATCGTCGGCGGTGACGGCACGCCCTTATCCAAACGCAGCGGCAGCCGCAGTGTGCGCGAGCTGCGTGAAACCGGCTATCTGCCGCTGGCGGTAGTGAATTATCTCGCGCGCCTGGGTCACCATTATGAGAACAACGCCTATATGGACAGCGAGGCCCTGGCGCGCGATTTCGATTTGAATAAGCTGGGCCGTTCCCCCGCGCGTTATGACGGCGCGCAATTGGACTACTATCAGCGTCAGGCGGTGCAGCACGCCGATGGGGATAGCTTGTGGCAGTGGATGGGCGCGGCCGTGCACGCCCTGGTGCCCGCCGCGCAGCGCGAGGACTTCGTCGCCGCCGTGCGCGGCAATGTCGTGCTGCCGGGCGAGGCGCTGCATTGGGCGCGATTGATTTACAACGAGGCATTGACGCTGCGCGAGGAGGCCGAGGCGTGTACCCGCCAGGCGGGCGCGTCCTTCTTCGCCGCCGCCCTCAAGGCCTACGACGCGTATCCGGCCGATTACGCCGCCATGGTGGACCAGCTCAAGCGCGACAGCGGCGCCAAGGGTAAAAATTTGTTCAAGCCGCTGCGGGCTGCGCTTACCGGTGAATTGGATGGGCCGGAACTGGCGCCGCTGCTGGCCTTGATCGGCGCCGAGCGCGCGCGGGCGCGGCTGGCGCGTTGGATATGAATGCAGGCTGGGTTAGGCGCGTGTTCGCGCCGTCACCCACCAAAAGGTCGCGCAGCGACTCATCGCATCCGTTAATGAATGTGCGCCTGACGGCCCGAGTCGGTGGCTTACGGCCTTCGGCCTAAACCACCCTATATAGATAAACGATGACGCCATGTTAAAAATCCACAACACCCTCAGTAAACAAAAAGAAATATTCACGCCGCGCGTGCCCGGCAAGGTGGGTATGTATGTCTGCGGCATGACGGTGTATGACTACTGCCACGTCGGCCATGCGCGGGTGATGGTGGTGTTCGACGTGGTGGCGCGCTATCTGCGCGCCAGCGGTTACGACGTGACCTATGTGCGCAACATCACCGACATCGATGACAAGATTATCAAGCGCGCGCAGGAGAACGGCGAGGACATGAGCGCGCTCACCGAGCGCTTCATCGCCGCCATGCACGAGGACAGCGCCGCGCTGGGGGTGTTGCCGCCAGATCAAGAACCGCGCGCCACGGCCTCGATGCACGCCATCATTGAGATGATTCAGCCTCTGGTCGAGCGCGGTCACGCCTACGCCGCCGCCAACGGTGATGTCTATTACGACGTCAGCGGTTTCGACGGCTATGGCGCGCTGTCGGGCAAGCGCGTGGAGGATTTACGCGTAGGCGAGCGCGTGGCGGTGGACGAGGCCAAGGACGACCCGCTGGATTTCGTGTTGTGGAAGGCCGCCAAACCGGGCGAACCGAGTTGGGCTTCTCCCTGGGGACCGGGCCGTCCCGGCTGGCATATCGAATGCTCGGCGATGTCGAACAGCCTGCTTGGCAACCATTTTGACATCCACGGTGGGGGGCATGATTTACAGTTTCCCCACCATGAAAACGAGATCGCGCAAAGCGAGTCCTGTAACGGTGAAAAATTCGTCAACTACTGGATGCATAACGGCTTTGTGCAGATAAACCAGGAAAAGATGTCCAAGTCGCTGGGTAATTTTTTTATCTTGCGCGACGTACTCAAGAACTACCGTGCAGAGGAAATTCGTTACTTTCTTATCAGTAGTCACTACCGTAGCCAGTTGAACTACTCCGAGGATCAGCTGAATAACGCACGGGCTGCCCTGCAGCGGCTGTACGCGGCGATTCAGGATACCGAAAGCGTGAAGATCCCGGAACAAAGTGACTACCAGCAACGTTTTGACCAGGCGATGTGCGACGATTTCAATACCGCCAGCGCGATCGCGGTGCTGTTCGACCTGGTGCGCGAGATCAATCGTGCCAAAGCTGAAAACAGCGATGATCAGCATCGCCTGGCGAGCCTGCTGCGCCATCTCGGCAGCCTGCTCGGGTTGTTACAGGAAGATGCCGCGTCTTATCTCAAGTCGACGGCCGGGCAGGCAGCGGGCGGGCTTAGCGACACTGCAATCGATGATCTTATCGAGCAGCGTCTGCAGGCGCGCGCGGCCAAAGACTGGGCCACTGCCGACCGTATTCGCGACGAATTAAGCGCCGCCGGCATCGTCATCGAAGACGGCGCTGACGGAACCCGGTGGCGTCGCAAGTAGGTAAAACACAAGTCCTTTGATTCTAGCTAATCGTTTGAATTGACGATTATTTTTGATCAGCGTATTATTCCGCGCCTTGCTACTTGTCGCCGTTAGCGCCGAGGCGGCGTATAATGCGCCGGATAGCAAATTTCGGGGTGTAGCGCAGCCTGGTAGCGCAACTGCTTTGGGAGCAGTGGGTCGGGAGTTCGAATCTCTCCACCCCGACCAAATTTTCAGTTTTAGTCTGATATAATCCTGCAATAGATATCAGGCTATAAACCCGGCGGAAACGGACTAACAGGAAGTTTTCGAACCCGGGATGCCTTTCTAAGCGTGTATTTTAGCTGAGTGCAAGGCGGGCACGCGCGCAGGACCGCAATGTATAAAAATATACATGAGGATCCGAGCACGTGACCAACGCAGCAATCGGCTAAAATACATGCTTAGAAAGGTATTCCGAGCGCCCGTAGCTCATTTGGATAGAGCATCGGCCTTCTAAGCCGAGGGTAGCAGGTTCGAATCCTGCCGGGCGTGCCAATTTATGGTGGGCGTAGCTCAGTTGGTAGAGTGCAAGATTGTGATTCTTGTTGTCGTGGGTTCGATCCCCATCGTCCACCCCATATTCAGGGCGCCTGGCTACAGGCGCCCGGGTAAGCCAACCGGGTGCTGCTGAAGCCAGTCGGTGGCCTGAAGCTAGAGGAATGCAAACTTCTGCGAAAGTGGCGGAATTGGTAGACGCGCCAGATTTAGGTTCTGGTATCTTATGATGTGAGAGTTCGAGTCTCTCCTTTCGCACCATTTTAGTGTGGCTGGTTTGCCAGCCAGGTCGTGTTAAATGCCCGGTCTAGTAATTGACCGGGTTTTTTGTGCCTGTTTTTGGGACCCTGAAGCCGGGGCTGTTTGCAGATTCGGTATCGTCGGACCCTCTCGCGAAGACCCCCGCGTGCTGGTGCGGGCTGCCGGTTGAATCGGTACTGGCCCATTGCCGACATGAACCGCTTAAACAAAGGCTTTGGGCATCGTATCCTGGCCCCGCGTGGGTGTAAAAATTGGCTGACAATTCCTGTTGACGTGGGTATAATCCGCGCCACTTTGGGACCTCGCTCACGCCAGGTGTGGCGGCACTTTCTTCACAACCGGCGCACTTTATTCAACCAGCCGTAGACCCAGCCGTAGACTATTACTATCTCCCAGCAGAAAATCACGAGATTTTAACATGCAAGTATCAATCGAAACCCTTGAGGGTCTGGAACGCAGAATGACGGTTCAAATTCCGTCCGAGCGGGTCAGCGAAGCCGTTGAAAAGAAACTTAAAGACCTGAGTAAGACTGTCCGTATCGATGGTTTTCGACCGGGTAAAGTGCCGCTCAAGGTAGTGCAGCAGAAATTTGGCAGCCACGTTCGCCAGGAAGTCATCGGTGACGTCATCGAGTCGAGTTACCAGGAAGCCTTGATTCAGGAAAAAGTGCGGCCTGCCGGTATGCCGAGTATCGATGCGGTCAGCACCAAGGAAAAAGAAGACATGTCCTACACCGCGACGTTCGAGGTGTATCCAGAAATTGACAAACTCGAGCTGGAATCTATCGAGATCGAAAAGCCCCGGGTCGAAATTACCGATCAGGATTTTGATGCGATGCTGCAAAAGTTGCGCGAACAACGCAAGACCTGGAAAGAAACCAAGTCTGCGGCGAAGTCCGGGTACCAGGTAATGGTCGACTTTGAAGGTCGCATTGACGGCGAGTTGTTCGAAGGAGGAGCCGGCAAGGATATGGCCATTGAAATTGGTGCCGGTCAGATGCTGCCGGAATTCGAAGCCGGTCTCGAGGGCATCAAGGCGACCGAGCAGAGGACTGTCGAAGTTAATTTCCCCGAGGACTACCATGGCGCAGACGTTGCGGGAAAGAAAGCCGAATTTACGTTGAAGGCAACTAAGGTATCCAAACCGGAATTGCCTGAAATTGATGAAGAGTTTGCCAGGGGTTTTGGTGTCGAAGACGGAGATCTTGAAAAAATGCGCGCCGATATTCGGGCCAACATGGAGAAAGAGAAGAACGATCGTTTGAAACAGCATATAAAAAACAACGTGATGGCCGGCCTGCTTGAACACAATAAAATTATTGCGCCAAGCGCGATGGTTGCCGAAGAAATAAACGGCCTGCGTGCCCAGGCTGCGCAACGTATGGGCAGGGACCCTGAGACAATTGACGAAGCCAGTTTTCCCAACGAGTTGTTCGCGTCGGAAGCGACCCGCCGGGTACAGCTTGGGCTGCTCCTCGCGGAAGTCATAAGGGCTGAAAAAATTGAATTAAATCAAGAACTTGTGGATTCAGCGATCGACGAAATGGCGGTTGCCTACGAGCAGCCGGAACAGGTTCGCGACTATTACCGTCATAACCAGCAGGCGCGCTCCGGGCTCGAGGGTTCGGTACTTGAGGATCAGGTAGTCGATCATATTCTGGACAAGGCCAAGGTCAATGAAAAGGATGCCAGCTTCGACGATTTGATGAACGGTAAACTCTGAATAAACTATAATCCGGAACATAAATGAAAGATAAAGTTAACAGCACCAGCATAAGCTCGATAATGCCCGATTACCTGGATACACAGGCCAACCTGGTGCCGATGGTCGTAGAGCAATCCGCTCGCGGTGAACGAGCCTATGACATTTACTCCCGCCTGCTCAAAGAGCGGGTCATTTTTGTGGTTGGTCCAATCGAGGACCATATGGCTAACCTGATTGTCGCGCAGCTCCTGTTCCTGGAATCCGAAAATCCGGACAAGGATATTTCGCTATATATCAACAGCCCGGGCGGTTCGGTAACTGCCGGTCTTGCGATTTACGATACGATGCAATTCATCAAACCTGATGTCAGCACCCTCTGTACCGGCCAGGCGGCCAGTATGGGTGCGATCCTGTTGGCCGGTGGCAGTGCCGGAAAACGGTACGGTTTGCCGCACTCGCGGGTTATGATTCATCAGCCACTGGGCGGTTTCCAGGGACAGGCGACGGATTTCGAGATCCATGCGAAGGAAATTTTAGCGGTCAGATCACGACTGAACAAACTGCTGGCCCACCATACCGGCAAAAAGGAAAGCAGCATTGATCGCGACACCGAGCGCGATAACTTCATGAGTGCCGACGAGTCTGTTGATTATGGAATAATCGATCAAGTTTTGGCATCCCGGGCCGATCCAGATGAGAAAGGTGCCACAGAATAGATATTCTTCTGCGCTTGATCTGTGAGACAGCGATCAAAAAGCGTTTTTTTCGGTTGTGCTCGGCGGTTCGGTCTAATATTATCGAGCCGATTGGACACAGAATTTCGGTAGTTTTAGCATGAGTGACGAGAGATCCAAGAATAAGGACGAAAAGCTGCTTTATTGTTCGTTTTGCGGCAAAAGCCAGCACGAGGTCAGAAAACTGATTGCAGGTCCGTCAGTTTTCATCTGCGACGAGTGCGTAGACCTCTGCAACGATATCATCCGTGAAGAAATCCACGAAAATGGTGAAGATGCCGAGAGCAAACTTCCCATACCCCACGAGATTTTTAAAGTCCTCGACGAGTATGTCATTGGCCAGAGTAGAGCCAAAAAAGTACTTTCGGTGGCGGTTTATAACCATTACAAGCGCCTCGAAGTCGGTCACATCAAGGATGAGATCGAGCTGTCGAAGAGTAATATCCTGTTAATCGGACCCACCGGCTCGGGCAAAACCCTGCTCGCCGAGACCCTCGCGCGGTTGCTGAATGTTCCGTTTGCGATTGCTGATGCTACCACGCTGACCGAGGCCGGGTATGTCGGTGAAGACGTCGAAAATATTATTCAGAAGCTGCTGCAAAAATGCGATTACGACGTCGAAAAGGCGCAAACCGGAATCGTCTATATCGATGAAATCGATAAGATCTCGCGCAAGTCGGATAATCCATCGATTACCCGGGATGTTTCCGGCGAGGGCGTGCAGCAGGCCTTGCTGAAGCTGATCGAGGGAACCGTTGCGTCGGTGCCGCCGCAAGGGGGTAGAAAGCATCCGCAGCAGGAATTCCTGCAGGTCGATACCGGCAAGATACTGTTCATTTGCGGTGGCGCTTTTGCGGGGCTGGACAAGGTGATTCTAAACCGCTCCGAAAAAGGCGGTATCGGCTTTGGTGCCGATGTCAAAAGCAAGGATAAGAAAGACCTGTTCGGTGAAGTCATTGCCAAGGTCGAGCCCGAGGATTTAATTAAATATGGGCTGATTCCCGAATTTGTTGGTCGCCTGCCGGTGGTGGCCACGCTTGAAGAACTTGATGAAGACGCATTGGTCAAAATCCTGACCGAGCCTAAAAATGCGATTACCAAGCAATACCAGAAAATGTTCGAGATCGAAGGCTGTGAGATCGAATTTCGACCCGATTCACTCAACGCGGTCGCGAAAAAAGCCATGGCGCGCAAGACCGGTGCCCGTGGATTGCGCACCATACTCGAAAATACCCTGCTCGAAATTATGTACGATCTGCCCGCGATGGATAACGTCAGCAAAGTCGTGGTCGACGCAGCGGTAATTGAAGGCCATGCCCAGCCCTACGTTATTTACGAGGGTGGAGAAATGCAGCGCGTGGCTTCTGACGAGTAGTTCCCAGCCCAGGGCATGAAGCCGGGTTGAAAACGGACAATAGGCACACATATAGTTCCGAGACTCATGCTTCGAGGCGATCATGTCAGATTATCAAAACAATTTACTCGCTGAACAACAGGACAGGCAATTGATACCGGTCCTGCCGCTACGCGATGTCGTGGTTTACCCGCACATGGTAATTCCGCTGTTCGTGGGCCGCGAAAAATCGATCCTTGCGCTCGAAGCCGCGATGGCCGACAACAAGAAAATCCTCCTGTTGGCGCAGAAAAATGCAGAAGTTGACGACCCCGGACAGGCTGACCTGTACGAGATCGGAACCTTATCGACTATCCTGCAAATGCTGAAGCTGCCCGATGGCACCATCAAGGTGCTGGTTGAGGGTGGCGAGAGAGCTTCGGTTGAGAGCTTGCTCGAAACTAACGAGTACTATTCGGCGGCGACAAAAATACTCGAAAAATCGAGCCTGGTGGATGATCGTGAAGCCGAGGTACTGCTGCGCTCGGTGTTGAACCTGTTCGACCAGTACGTGAAATTGAACAAGAAAGTGCCGCCGGAAATTCTGACCTCGCTGTCCGGTATTGATGATCCCAGCCGACTCGCCGATACCATCGCCGCGCATATGTCATTAAAGCTTGACGAAAAGCAGGATATTCTCGAGATCCAGGATCCGCGGGAACGCATCGAGCACATCATGAGCAAGATCGAAGGCGAAATCGATTTAATGCAAATCGAGAAGCGTATCCGTGGGCGTGTCAAACAGCAAATGGAGAAAAGCCAGCGCGAGTACTACCTGAATGAGCA
This sequence comes from uncultured Gammaproteobacteria bacterium, assembly GCA_945787265.1. Lineage (GTDB taxonomy): Bacteria > Pseudomonadota > Gammaproteobacteria. Next base: position 8,261 of record CALZHS010000027.1, read on the forward strand.
GATGAAGGCCATTCAAAAAGAACTTGGCGACATGGACGACGCACCCAACGAAGTGGAGGATTTGCAGCGCAAGATCGAAGCATCGGGGATGCCGAAAGAGGCGCGCGAAAAAGCAGATTCGGAACTCAACAAGCTGAAGATGATGTCACCAATGTCTGCCGAGGCCACGGTGGTGCGCAATTATATCGACTGGCTGGTTAGCGTTCCGTGGAAAAAGAAATCAAAAATCAGGCGCGATCTGGCGCAGGCCGAAAAGGTTCTCGAAGAGGATCATTACGGCCTGGAGAAGGTCAAGGAGCGGATTCTCGAGTATCTCGCAGTGCAGCAACGGGTGCGCAAACTGAAGGGCCCGATCCTTTGCCTGGTAGGTCCCCCCGGAGTCGGTAAAACCTCTATCGGCCGCTCGATTGCGAGAGCGACCAATCGCAAATTTTCGCGCATGTCCCTGGGCGGTGTCCGCGACGAGTCTGAAATCAGGGGCCATCGCCGCACCTATATCGGCTCAATGCCGGGGAAAATTATTCAGAACCTTGCCCGCGTGAAGGTGAGAAATCCCCTGTTTTTGCTTGATGAAATTGACAAGATGGCAATGGATTTTAGAGGCGACCCGGCGTCCGCTCTGCTCGAGGTGCTTGATCCGGAGCAGAATAATACCTTTGCCGATCATTACATGGAGGTTGAATTCGACCTCTCGGATACAATGTTTGTAGCGACTTCAAATAGCATGAACATTCCGGGTCCCTTGCTCGATCGAATGGAAGTGATTCGTCTGCCCGGGTATACCGAAGACGAAAAACTGAATATCGCACTGAAGTATCTGGTTCCCAAACAAATCAAGGAAAATGGCCTGAAACCCGACGAAATCGCGTTTCATCAAAGCGCGGTTCGCGAGATTATTCAACGTTACACGCGGGAAGCCGGGGTGCGGAATCTCGAGCGCGAAATTTCCAAAATTTGCCGTAAGGCGGTTAAGGCCATGCTGCTAAAACCGACCACTCGGAAGCTGACCATAACCGCGAAAAATATCGAAAAGTATCTTGGCGTAAAACGTTTCCGCTTCGGCTCGGCCGAGGAAAAGGATCAGGTTGGACAGGTAACGGGACTTGCCTGGACCGAGGTGGGTGGTGAATTATTAACCATCGAATCTGCCGTGGTTGATGGCAAGGGTAAATTTGTTCAAACCGGGCAGCTCGGGGATGTCATGAAAGAATCGATCCAGGCTGCCATGACCGTGGTCCGCAGCCGTGCCGAAATTCTCGGCGTTAATCCTGATTTCAACGAAAACAAGGATATTCATATCCATGTGCCCGAAGGTGCGACGCCGAAAGACGGTCCGAGCGCCGGTGTTGGCATGTGTACTGCGCTGGTATCGGCGCTTACGGATATACCGGTAAAGGCAGAAGTCGCCATGACGGGTGAAATAACACTGCGAGGCGAAGTCTTGCCTATTGGAGGGCTGAAGGAAAAATTACTCGCCGCTCACCGCGGGGGCATCACCAAGGTCCTGATCCCGGAAGAGAACGAAAAAGATCTCGCGGAAATTCCGGACAATATCAAGTCCAGGCTGGAGATTATCCCGGTGCAGTGGATTGACCAGGTGCTCGAGGTCGCGCTGGCACATCAACCGACTCCACTACCCAAAGGTTCAGAGGCTGGTGATGCTGGCAAGTCCAAAGTGAAGGATAAAAAGTCTTCAGGAGTCAGAGCGCACTAGCTGTTTGTGTAAATAATACTACTTATTTTAAGTTTTTAACCGGGATTCCACGATCTTATAAAGATCGGATATCAGCAACGATAACAAGCAAGATTTAGACTTGTGTTGCCGTCCGCCCTTCGGGCTAAAAATATATCAACTTAACCAAATGGAAAAATCTAATGAATAAATCCGAATTAATTGATGGCGTCGCTAGTGCTGCGAATTTAAGTAAAGCTGAAGCTGCCCGTGCAGTCGATGGGGCAATTGCTACCGTTACACAAGCGCTGAAATCTGGAGACCAGGTGACAATCGTAGGTTTTGGAACTTTCCTCGTTCGCCATCGTGATGCACGTGCTGGACGTAATCCTCGCACCGGGGAAACTATCCAGATTAAAGCTTCAAAAGTACCCGCATTTAAGGCTGGCAAAGCTCTAAAAGACGCAGTAAACTAGCGCCCCTTTTTTGGCTACACCGGGTGCTTAGCTCAGCTGGGAGAGCATCGCCCTTACAAGGCGAGGGTCGGCGGTTCGATCCCGTCAGCACCCACCACCTAATCAGGAGTGGTAGTTCAGTTGGTTAGAATACCGGCCTGTCACGCCGGGGGTCGCGGGTTCGAGTCCCGTCCACTCCGCCATCTTTGAAGGCGCTCAAGGGGCGCTCGATCAAATTGGCGCCCTAAAACAGTGACGAAAAGATAGATGCTGCAAGCAATTCGAGACAAGGTAACGGGATGGATTGCCTACGGCATTATCTTCCTGATCAGTATTCCATTCGCTTTATGGGGCGTTAATTCCTATTTGGGTGGCGGCGAAGTCCTGCCGGCCGCGACGGTCAATGGGGAGGAAATCAGCGTGCGTGACCTGGACCAGGCCTACGCAAACTATCGCCAAAGACTATCGCAATTGTTTGGCGGCACTATCCCCGAATCCTTTGACAACGATTCGATAATGCGAGAGCAGGTGCTGGGACAATTGATCGAAGAGTTCGTGCTACGTCAATATACCCAGCAGCAACGCTACCGTATCGGTGATGATGAATTAAATAAAATGATTCGTGGCATGGATGCATTTCAACGCGATGGGCAATTTGATACCGAAATCTACCAATCCCAGGTGCGCTCGCTTGGCTACTCCCCGGTTGGTTTCGAACAGGAATTAAGGCTTAACGGTTCAATAGAACAGTTCCAGAATGGCATTCGCGAAAGCGCTTTTGTGGTGCCGGTTTTCGAAAGCCAGTTTACTAAACTGAGCAATCAGACCCGCAAGCTGAGAATGTTAACCTATAGGGTAGATCCGGCCTCAATCCAGGTGCATGCAGAAGAGATTGAGCAGCAGTATCAATCACAAGCTGACCGATATCGTACCCCGGAGAGAGTCAAAATCGATTATATCGAATTGAGCCTCGACGGTATAAAGCAAAACATTACTGTCAGCGAAGACGATGTATTTGCGCGTTACCAGGAAAGCCAGGGAGCTTATACCAGTGCTGAAATAAGAGAGGCAAGTCATATCCTGCTCAAAGTTGGAGCAGATGAGGCAGCCGATGAAGCTCTTGCCAGGATCACTGAAATTCGTGAACGTATCACTAACGGTGAAAACTTCGCTGACCTGGCGCGTGAGTTTTCTGAAGATCCCGGTTCGGCCGAGAGCGGGGGTGATCTTGGCGAGATCGAGCGCGGCGTCATGGTGCAGACTTTTGAAGCGGCCTTGTTTTCAATGGAAGTGGGCCAATTAAGTGAACCGGTTAAAACGGCATTTGGCTGGCACTTGATAAAATTGCGTTCGGTTAGCGGGGGTGAGACGCAATCTTTTGAATCGCTGAAATCGAGCCTGGAAGACGAGATTAAAACCGAGCTCGCGGAAAGCCAGATTTATGATCTTGTCGAGAACCTGGCAAATCTTGCATACGAACAGCCCGATTCCCTGTTACCGGCAGCGGACCAACTGGGATTGCCAGTACAAACCAGCGACTGGTTCGATCGTTCGGCGCAACAGGGAATTGCTGCCGAACAGAAAATAAGACAGGTTGCATTTTCTCCGGAGGTACTCACTCAGGGACTCAATAGCGAGGCCATCGAACTTGGAGGCGACCGTGTCGTGTTCCTTCGTCTCAATCAGCGTGAGGCACCCACACTACAACCACTGGAGCAGGTACAGGAGAGGATTAAGTCCGAGTTGATCCAGGCTAAAGCCCGTGAGCGAAGTCTTAAAATAGGGACCGATGCAATTGCAGATTTAAAGTCAGGTAAAACGCTAGATGACCTGGCCCGCGAATGGTCCTCGTCGATTAACGATCTCGGCTTTATCGAGCGTAATCAACCGGGCATCAGTGCGGCAGTTCTTGGTCGCGTTTTCTCGATGCCAAAACCTGACCAGGGAATGGTTTTTGATGGCTTGTCACAAGCTAACGGTGAATACGTAGTGCTTGAACTATCCGCGGTGTTATCACATGACGCGAATAACGATCGTGAGGCTCTTGACGGTCTTGCCGAGGCGCGCGGTGGTGCCGAGTACCAGTCGGTCCTGAAATTGCTAACCAGCCGCGCTGATGTTGTGAGAACACCGGCAGAAGATCTTTCAGATACATCGGCTAATTACTAGATTACCCCCATACTGACAATATTGTAGCCAGAATCGACATATATA